>JBBQDE010000340.1:0-3708 GCA_038319425.1 Gemmatimonadales bacterium | reverse complement strand
CGTGCGCGATCGCGCGAACGAGGCCAACCAGGCGGTGATCGAGATCCGCCGCGTGAAGGCCCAGCTCGACGACCGGCTCACTCGCTCGAAGGATGCCGCGCTGGCCGCACGCGGCGCGACGCTGCGCAGCGACGCGTCATCGGTGGAAGAGAGCGTGTATCAAGTGCGCAACCAGAGCAACCAGGACCCGCTCAACTTTCCGATCAAGGTCAACAACCGTCTCGCCACCCTCCTCTCGATGGCCGAGCGCGGCGACGGCGCGCCGACGAACAACATGCCGGAGATCTTCGGCATCCTCTCGACCGAGCTCGGTGGATACCTGACACGGTTGAATGAAGTGTGGCGGACTGACTTGACGGCGACGAACGCCGAGCTGGTGCGCGTCGGATTGCCGGTGCTCGATCCCAAATGCTCAGAGGTGAAGGGATGCGCGACGCGGATGTGAGGGCTCGGTCCACCGGGGCAGCCGCGCCGCTCGAGACACCCGAACTTCGCCTGGTGTCGTACTCGCCGGCGCACCTGCTCGCGCTCATCGAGAGTGCCGAGTCGTTCGAGGTGGCGTTCGGCGCGTCGGCCGCCGCCGGCCTGCGCGACTTCATGGTGTCGGACGAAGTCTCGCCGGCGTGGTCTACCCAGCTTCGGGCGTCGCCGGCCGCGGACGTCTGGGCGCACGGCTTCGGCGTCGTGCACCGCGAGAGCGCATCGGTCGTCGGCATGGCTGGCTTCAAGGGTCCGCCCGACGAGAGCGGCATGGTGGAGATCGCCTACGGCATCGTCCCGTCGTACGAGCGGCGTGGCCTGGCGACGCAGGCGGCCGCGGCCCTCGTCGCCTTCGCATCCGTCAACCCCAGCGTCAAGCTGATCCGCGCGCACACGCTGCCCACGCCCAATGCCTCGACGCGGGTCCTCACGAAGTGCGGCTTCGAATTCGTGGGCATCGTGGAAGATCCCGACGACGGCACCGTATGGCGCTGGGAACGATCGCCCGCGTCGGCCTGATCGGCTCAGCTCTGCGCCGCCTCCCGACCCACCGCTTCCTCCAGCGCCGCAAGCCGCCGCCGCAGCTCGTCGTTTTCGGCGCGCATCGCCTCCAGTGCCGATGACCCATTCGTCACGGGTACCGCGGACGGGATCACCGTCGGCAACGAGACGGACCGCTTCGGCCAGAACGTCTTGAGCACCGCGAACGCGAACAGCAGCAGCAGCGCAAACTGCGAGAGCACCCCCTGCCAGCTCGGGTACAATCCGAGCGCGTCGACGTGCGGAAAGCCGGGGATGGCCGAGAGGGGAATGATGTTTCCTTCCTGAAGCTCGCGAATCCCCTTCCCCGTGAAGACGAACGCCATGTAGTACAGCAGCACGCTCGTGACGGAGAAGAAGGGGCGGAGCGGGATGCGCACGCCGAACCGGTAGAACAGGGTGAAGATCACCGCGAGCACGGCGCCCCCCGCCACGATGCCGAGCGAGATCGGCACCACCACATGCGGCCCTTCGTTGAACAGCGCCTGGTAGAACAACGCCGTCTCGGCACCCTCGCGATAGACTGCGAGGAAGGCGACGAATGCCAACGCTCGCCCACCGCCGTGATCCAACGCCGTGCTGACTTTCTCGCGGATGAACTGCTGCCACTTGGCTGCCTCCACCTTGGAGATGAGCCAGTAGCTCACGGAGAACAGCACGGCGACCGCGAGCAGCAGCGTCATCCCCTCGATGAACTCGCGGCTGGCCGGCATCGCGGCGAGCAGCGTCTTCAGGACGATGGCCGTCACCGCGCTCGCGACCACCGCCAGCCCGACGCCGGTCCAGATGCTGCGCAGCCGCTCGCGATGGCCCGTCTTGATCAGGAAGGCGACGATCGCACCGATGACGAGGATCGCCTCGAACCCTTCGCGCACGATGATCAGGAACGACTGCCAGAACGCCTCCGAGCCACTCCCGGCCGGCGCGGTGAGCGCGACGACTTCGGGCAGCGTCGCCTCGATGGCATCGCGCGCGCGTTCGGCCGCGCGCACGTCGTTCGAGCGCACCGCCACCTTGAACTCGGCGAACTGGCGCTCCATCGACGAGATGAGCCCCGGATTCTTCGCGCGCGCGGAGCGCTCGAGCGGCTCGAACGCGATGTACGCGTCGAATGCCTTGTCACCCGCATCGCTGGCCCGGCCACTCGTGGCGGCGGAGAGCGACTGCTCGAGCTGCGCGATGACGTTGCGCGCCGTCGCCTGCGCGCTCATGCTGTCGCTACCTTGGGCGAACGAGCTGCCGCTGCGATCCTTCATCGGCAGCGTGCGCACGTAGGCCACCACGCTGGCCGCCTGGGCGTCGCTCAGGTCGTGCGAGGGGGGCATCGCGCTGCCCGCCAGACCTTCCTTGACGACCGTCGCGATCTGCAGGTCGCTGTGCTCCGCCTGCCAGGCGACCGTGCCGATTTCCGGCGGCAGCTTCGTGAGCGAGCGCGCCAGCGCGCCGTCGCCGGCGCCGCTCACGCCGTGACACGACGCGCAGCGCTGCGTGAACAGCCCCTCGCCTTCGAGCTGCTGCGCATGTGTGGTGCGCAGCGCATTCACGTACGCCACCACGTTCCAGCGCTGCTCGGCAGTGAGGGCGCCGGCGAAGCCGGCCATCGGCGTGCCGGCGATGCCGATGGACGTGATGCGGAACATCATCGCCGGCGTGACGCTGCCCATCTGCGCCGAGGTACCGATCGCGGGCGGACGCGGATGCATCGCTGCACCGGCCGGCCCGTCGCCGAGGCCCGCCATGCCGTGACAGCTCGCGCATGACTGCGCGAAGATCGCCTTGCCCTCGGCGAGATCGAGCGGTCGCCGTGGCAGCTCCAGCTTCGCCTCGTTGCCGAGGACGGCGGCAAAACGGCGCTGGAGCGAATCGAGCGTTGCCGGCGCGCGCTTGGCGCTCACGGCGGCGGCGATCGAATCGAGCAGCGCCCGGGCCGGCAACGCGCTCGCCCCGGACAGGCGATCGGCCGCGCGCCGGGCGTCGACGAGAAAGTCGCTGGCTTCCTGATACTCCTGGGCACTCACGAGCCGGCCGGTTCGATCGACCGCCTTCCCGTACTCTTCCACGGCGACGCTGACGATATTGGCCACCCGCCTGGCGGGATGCTCCTGCGCAGCGACGGCGATGGGCGCCGCGAGCGCCAGGAGGCGGCTCGTTCGGCCGAGAATGGTTCGGATTCTCATAGCCGAGAGAAGTTATCGGGATTCATCGGCGCAAGCTAGGGATTCGTCAGCCCCCCTGTTCAGGCGCGTTCGGCGACGACGAACGCCATGGCGCTTACGTCGGTGTGCGTGAGCGAGAGGTGCACCCGCACCACGGCCAGCTCGCTGGCGCGGTCATGGGCCCGGCCGTGAAGCAGGAGAATTGGGGACTGGTGGGTCCTCGAGACCACCTCGAGCTCGCGCCATCCGATGGCGCGGGCGAGCTCGTTGCCCGCCAGCGCCTTGAACGCGGCTTCCTTGGCGGCCGCACGCGCGGCAAGCTGGCGCGCCGGCTCGGGATGCGTGGCGGCGTAGGCGCGCTCGCCCTCGGTGAACAGCCGCAGCAGGGCGCGCTCGCCTTTGCGGTCGAGCAGGCGGCGCATGCGCTCGACCTCCACGAGATCGATGCCGATGCCAACGATCACCGGCCGAACCAGCGTCGCGAGGGTGGCGCGCGGCCCGCCGTCTCGGCGAGCAGCCGGGCGAGCGCGCG
>JBBQDE010000339.1:0-3723 GCA_038319425.1 Gemmatimonadales bacterium | reverse complement strand
GATCATGCCAGACATGTAGCACTGCCCGCTGTACGAGATGCAGAGCGCCCCGTGCACGAACGTCTCGAGCCCGAGCTCGGGGACGGCGGCGCGAATGGCGCGGATGTCGTCCAGCGTGTTCTCGCGTGCGAGCACGACGCGCTCGATGCCGAGATCCCGCATCACGCGCGCTCCGCTCACGTCGTGCACGGTCATCTGGGTGGAGCCGTGAATCTCGAATCCGGGATAGACGCGCTGGATGAGTCGCACGAGGCCGACATCCTGCACGATCGCGGCGTCCACGCCGCGATCGATCGCCTCGCCGAGAAAGGCGAGCGCGTCGGCCAGCTCGGCCGGCTTGAGCAGGATGTTGAGCGTGAGGTAGATGCGGCGGCCGCGCTCGTGTGCCAGCCGGCAGGCCTCGGCCACCTCGTCCAGCGTGAGCTGGGCCCCTTCATCGCGCGCGTTGAAGCGCTCGGCGCCGAGGTAGACCGCGTCGGCGCCGTTGGCGAGCGCGGCACGGACGGCGTCGAGCGAGCCGGCAGGCGCGAGAAGCTCGGGGGTGGGCAGGCGCGTCATGAGCCTTGAAACATAACGCTTTAGCTGCCTTCAGTGCAGGGTCGAGCCGCCGTCGAACTCTCCTACCGCTCGTCCCGCTTCTCGTCCGCGAGGCCCACCCATCGCTTCGGGACGAAGCGCAGCAGCAGCGCGACGGCGAGAATGCCGATCGCGGCGAGCCGAGTTTGCGGGTCGTCAACGCGGTAGCCGTACCCCCACACCACCACGCCGACCGCGGCGAGGAGGGTGCGAGCGAGAAGGAATCGCTTCACTCGGACTTGGTGTTCCATGGGCTGAATTTCCGGAGGCCGGTCTTGAAGTCATCCGTCGCTCGCGCTTCGACGGTGGTCACCACTCCCGCGGCGATGCCGTCCTCGAACGAGAGGGCGTCGAGCTTGTACAGCAACCACTTCGTGAGAGCGAGCGACGTCGCCGGCGACTGGCTGATCTGCTCCAGGGTGGCGTTGATGTCGTCGTCGAACGTGGCGGCCGGCACGACGCGGCTCACCAGGCCAATGCGCTCGGCTTCCTCCGCGCTGATGATGCGGCCGGTGAGCACGAGGTCGGCGGCATGCTTCTCCCCGACCGAGCGGCGGAGCATCGTCATGACGAGCGCCGGCACGAAACCGACGCGTACTTCGGGATAGCCGATCTCGGCACCTTCGTGGGCGAGCACCAGGTCGCAGGCGGTCGCGAGCGCGGCGCCATCGGCGAGGGCGCGGCCGCGCACGGTGCAGACGACCGGTTTCATGAGCGCCCTGATCGCGAGCAACACTCGGCCGAACGCCTCGGCATCGGCGCGGTGCGCCTCGCTGCCTTCGTCCAGGCTTCGCTGCCACGCGCCGAGGTCGGCCCCGACGCTGAAGTCGTCGCCCTCGGCGCCGAGGTGAATGACCCGGCAGGCGCCATCGGCTTCGAACTGGGCGAGCGCGGCGAAGAGATCGTCAGCCGTCTGCCGGTCCAGCGCGTTCTTCTGTTCCGGCCGGGCGAGGATGATCCGCCCGATGGCGCCGTCGCGCAGCAGCCGGATGCGGGTCATGCGCGAGCGGCGGGAAGACCGAGCTTGCGGGCCCGATCGTCCGGTACCTCGAGGATCATGCGGAGCATCGCCGTCGAGAACACCTTGCCCTGCGCATCCGTCTTGAGCGACAGCGTGCCGCCCCCGTCGAGCGCGCCGTGGAGCAGGAAGTTCAGCGCATTGAGGTTGGGCAGCTCGAAGCGCTCGACGTCGCCGGTGATCACGCCCGCGAAGTGTGCGCGCACACGGTCACGCGTGAGCTGCTCGGCGATGAAGCCATACCATTCCGGCTTGAGGGCGATGACGCCGACGTTGGCGGTGTCGCCCTTGTCGCCCGACCGCGCGTGCGCGATGTCCACCAGCTGCACTTTCACGAGAGCACCTCGACTGCTGTCTTCACCACGGTCTTGTCGACGAGAGCGGGCCAGTACGCGACGATCTCCTCCACCTTCGGGCGTCCGCCGGCAAAGCCGGTGACGCTGGGCGGGCCATTGAGCACGAGCGGCGCGATCTCGCGAGTGAAGCGCTCGACGGCCTTGCGATCCGGCGAGCGGACCCCGACCCGCAGCTGCACCTCCTGCGCCTCGCCGGTGACGGGCGCCAGTGGGCCGTGCGTCGAGCTCACGCCGACGAACTCGGTGAGCAACTGGTCGAACTCGAGGCCCATGCGGTCGAGCCGTTCGCGCAGCACGCGATCGGCGAGGCGGGCCTTGTCGATCGCTTCGGGCCACGCATAGACGAGCGTCCCGACCGCCTTGAACCCGGCGCGGTAGGCGATCGAGACCTTGAGCTTGTCGGTCGCTTCTCGCCCCTTGATGCCGTGCACGCGCACACGGTCGGGCCCATCGGCCTCGAGATGGATCGTCGTGAAGTCGGCCACGACGTCCGGCGTGATGTAGCTGCGCGGGTCGCCCATCTCGTAGACACACTGCTCGGCGACCGACGGCACGTTGATGCGCCCGCCCGTGCCGGGATGCTTCATGATGGTGAACGTCCCGTCGGCGCGCGCCTCCACGATGGGATAGCCGATGTTCGCGAGGTCCGGGATGTTGCGCCAATCGTACAGGCAGTTGCCGCCCGAGCACTGGGCACCGCATTCGATGATGTGACCGGCGATGATGCCCGCGGCGAGCTTGTCCCAGTCGGTGGCGCCCCAGCCGAACTCGTGTCGGAGCGGCGCCATCGTGAGCGCGGTGTCGGTAGAGCGCCCGGTAACGACGACGTTCGCGCCGCGAGCGAGCGCCTCGACGATGGGCGTGGAGCCGATGTAGGCGTTGGCGGACAGCACGCGGTCGCGCACAGTGCTGAGCGGCGCGCCCGTCTCCATGTGGGTGAGCGCGTGGCCCGATGCAAGCAGCTCATCGAGCCGAGGCAGCAGGTCGTCGCCCGTGACGACGCCGACCTTCACCTTGCCGGCCGCGCCCGCCGCTCGTGCGACTGCGAGCACAGCGTGCGCGCATGCCACGGGGTTCACGCCGCCCGCGTTGGCGATCACCTTCACGCCACGATTCACCACGGCGGGGAGCACGCTCTCCATCGCGCCGATGAAGTCGCGGGCATATCCCATCGCCGGATCGCGCTCCTTCTGCTTCTGCAGAATGGACATCGTGACCTCGGCCAGATAGTCGAGCATCAGGTAGTCCACCGGCCCACCTTCCACCTGTCGGCGAGGGGCGTCCAGCCAGTCGCCCCAGAATCCCTGGCCGCCGGCGACGCGAACGACCTTGTCTGCTTTCGTGCTGCTACTCATGGGGCACTCGCGGGAAGGACGAAGGGGCCGAGATGCGGCCCGGGGTTTGAGAGTGCGGCGCGGAGGGCGTGGGCGAGAACGTCGCGCGTGTCTTCGGGATACACGATGGCGTCCACGTAACCGCGCGCGGCGGCGTAGCGTGCGTCGAGCTGATGCTCGTAGTCGGCGCGCATCTCGTCCACCGCGCGCTGCGTCTCGGCATCAAGCGGCCGCTTCTCGGCGGCCGCCTTCGTGATTGCCGGTCCGTGCACCGCCTGCACCGCGCTCTCTCCCTCCATCACGGCCATGCGGCCGGTGGGCCAGGAGAAGATGAAGTCTGGGTCGAACCCCTGCCCCGCCATGGCATAGTAGCCGGCGCCGGACGCGTGATTCACGGTGAGCACGAGCTTCGGCACGCGCGCCGTCGCCATCGCTTCGA
>JBBQDE010000338.1:0-3725 GCA_038319425.1 Gemmatimonadales bacterium | reverse complement strand
TTCGTGAAGGTGCGGTGGACGATGGGCCGCTCGGCGGGAGAACACTCGCTGGCGGTACGCGTGGAGGGCGTGAAGAAGCTGCTCAAGGTGGCGGCGCACACCGTGCCAGCCGCACCGGCGAACCTCTCGTTCGACGATGCGCCCGCGTCGGACAGCCACGCAAAGACGAAGAGCCACCACCTGTTCGCGATCGTGACCGACGTGTACGGCAATCCCGTGCCCGACGCGAGCATGATGTTCACGACGAAGTCCGGCACCGTGACGCCAGCGCGGGCCGTGAGTGACACGCGCGGCCGTGCCGCGTTGACGTGGACGCCTGGCGCAAAGCCCGGCGAGCAGACGGTCACCGGCATCGTTCGCTCGACGGACGTGAAGGGGAGCTACACCGCCGAGGTGGGCGGCGTCGCGCATGACGCGACGCCGCGCGCGACGTCGTCGCGCTCCATCCCGATCCGAAAGGACAAGCGGAAGCCGAGCGGGGACTAACGCCGCTTCGCGGCCGCCTTCTTCGTGGGGGCGGCCTTTCCTTTCGCCGCCGGCTTCCGGGCGCCACGTGCCGGAGCCTTGCGCGCCGAGCGAACCGACGACTTGCCGGCAGCCTTGACGGCCTTCGCGGCCGGCTTCGCAGGTGATTTCGCCGCGGCCCTGGCCAGCGGCTTCACCGGCTGCTTCGCCGCGCGGGGAGGCGCGACTTCCTTCGCTTCCGCAACGTCGCCATCCTCCTCCGTCTCAGCCTCCGCCTCGCTCTCGTCGGGGGCGAGATTCGCGATCTCGTCGGCCACCTCGTGGTCGATCTCGACTTCAGCGGCCACGGTGGGCGCTGCGACGACGACGTTCTTGGGGCGCCCGCGACCCTTCATGCTGTTCTTCGCCATCTCGGCGTCGAACAGCTCTTTCGCTTCGCGCATCGCGGTGAGGTACGCCGGGTCTTCCCGACGCTGCCTGCGGATGGTCATGCCGTGAACTCCACTAGTGGGAGCCACAAGCTAACCATTCGCGGCTCGTCCCGCTGTCGCGATCAGCCGGCTGCAACATCGGAGAGGCACACGTTCATCCCCTGCTCGTAACCGGCGCGGAAGTTCGCTAGCCGCTGCTCACGGGTGCCATGGCCCATCAACGCCGCGCGGTAGGTAATGCGCGCGTCGATGCGCCGGTTGCCGGTGAGCTGCGGCGTGGGGTCGCCTGCCGCGGCGAGCCCATGAAACGCCTCGTCCAGGTCGCCGGCCTCGAGGGTGCCGTCGCGTGCCGAGCGCTGCGTGAAGGCGCCGGCGAGGCAGTCGGCGGCGGCCTCGTTGTAGTAGGGCACAGGCGACTCCGCGCCGAGCTGAATGGCGACGGCGTGCCCCATCTCGTGCGCGATGATGCCGACGGCCGCCATGTCGCCGTCGGTGCCGAGGTCGCGCGCGGCGTCCTTGGCCTGGCGCGCGACGAAGACGTCGTCGAAGTAGATCGTGTTGCGGGCCGTGCAGTAGGCGGCGTTGTTGCCGCCCATGATGCCGCACGACGTGCGGATGGCGCCGCGGTAGCGGACGAGAGCCGGCGGCGCGAAGCGGGCACCGCGCTGCTCGAAGTCGGCGGCCCACATGGCGACGAGCGCGTTGTACGCCATGACGACCTTGGCGTTGGACGCGGCGACGTCCTGAGCGGTGACGTCAGGGATGGCCGGGGAGGAGTGAACGGGTCGGGCGGAGCCGAAGGCGGCCGAAGCGGCGATGAATGCGGCGAGCCCGGCGTGGCGGATCCAGCGTGCGATGTCGGTGCGCATGGTGTACCTCCCGACCATTGGTACCCGGGGAGCGGCATGGAGTTGCGCGGTGGCGACTACATGCGGCGAACCGACGCGTCGAGGCTCATCCTGAAGAGCCCGGGTATGGCACGTCCGGCGAGATGCGCCGGGCGAAAGCTCGCACCCTCGATCCAGCTTCGCAGTGCATCGCGATTCACGTCGGCGCCGGGCCCCGTCGCCTTGAAGGTCTTCATGTCGGGACGGCCCATTTCGTCGACCATGACCTCGATCTGCACGCGCACGGTTGGGCGCGACGACGTGGAGGCGGGAACGCGGAGCTGTGGGGTCGTACCGCGCATGATCTGCGGCGACTCGGCAGCCGGCGCAGCCGGTGCGGCCGGTGCGGCCGCATCGGCGGGATCGTGCGCCGCGCCCGCGCACGCGAGGGTGACGAGCAGCGCCACGGCGAGAAGGGATGGGAATTGCTGGACGCGTGACATCGACGAAGTGCTCTCGAGTGAGGACGTCAGATGAAACGGCAGGACAGTGCTCGAGGCACTCCCCCACCGGTCACGTTCGATGAGAAAACGCTCATCGTTCCGTCACACGGTGCAGAGCGTCGCCGATTGGGCCGAGAGATCGACCGTGCAGCTTGTAGTGTGCCCGTTCGACGTGATGGTGACCGTGGCCTTGTTGGTGCCGTTGAACGTGATCGTCGCGGATGTCGCGACGGCCGGCAGGGCACCGATCGTCGTGGTGTTGTTCACGACGATGGTTCCCGACGCCGGGAATCGATCCGCGCCGGTCGAGCTTCGCGCGAGCACGAGCTTGTCGATTGTCGTCGCGACCGTGCTCGCGATCTGCGTGCTGGTGGTGCCGTTGCCGATCGTGCCGTTCACGTGGCCGAGCGACGTGCCGTCCAGCACATGCACCCCGGTGAGGAGACCGCGCAGCGTGCTCTCCTGCTGCTGGTCGATCGTGAGCGTCGAACTGCCGCTGACCACCGTGCCCGCGAAGGTCGACTTCAACCGGACGGCGGCGGTGGTGGCCTGGTCGAACTGCGACTGCGCGTTGCCGCTCGCGTCGAGCAGCGTGAAGCTGCGCGTCACCGTGACGCCGGTGACGGACACGTTCGGGCAGACAAAGCTCTTCGACGCGGCGTCGAAGCTGCACGACGAAGGCGCTGGCGCGCTGAGCCCCGCGACGGGCGCCACGGAGATCTGCGAGCTCAGTGCGCCGATCGACGACGGCTGGAGCTCGGCGAGCACCTGGCTCAGGTCCGCGGGCTGACGCGTGCCCGGGCCGGTGGATGAATCCGAACAGGCACCGGCGAACGCCGCGAGCGCAAAGAGCGCAACGAGACGAGTGTGGTGGCGTGAGGGCATGATGATGGACTCCATGGGCGAAGCGTACGACGAAGATTCGGGCTGAGGCGAAACATGCTCGGCGCAACGCAGCGTCGCGAGATGGTCGAGTTTAGGGCGCGGGTGCGTCGGCCGGTACGGGAAGGCGAAGGCGAGACCCGGACCAGTCACCACTGCCGGCTGCAAGTGACGGTCGGAGTGTGACTTGGAGGCGAGGATACCGCCGCCGCGCCTACCGCCGGTGTCCGGCGGCGTGGACATCGATGATGCAAATGGAGACAGGTGTCGAGCGCGCAGATCGGGGTCAGGTGCTCACACGGCGCCGGGCCGTCCAGAGAATGGCGCGGCGTTCGGAGACGAGCGTCGGCACGGCAGTCCACGGCAGTCGTCGGCCGAACGATCGCACCGGATGCGCGAGGTGCTGGGCCACGCGCGTCTCGTGCACGAACGACCCGCCGACGCGCAGCACGCGCGCGATCTCGCGCAGCGCCGCCCGCTGGCCCACCGTCCCGCCGCTGACGTGATAGCACGTCCCGAAGTCGATCACGAGATCGAACCGCTCGCTCTCGAACGGCAGCAGGCGCACGTCCGCCACGCGCACGACCGCGTTTGCGCCCGTCCGCACGACCCGACGA
>JBBQDE010000337.1:0-3727 GCA_038319425.1 Gemmatimonadales bacterium | reverse complement strand
CTGAGCACCTGAGGCGGGGGTGGCTCGCCCGAATCGCTTCAGCTCGCGCCTCGACATCGTCGTCTTCGGCGCGTGCGTCCTGCTCTCGCTCATCGCGACGGTGCTGCCGGCGCGGCTGCGGGAGCCCACCGCCAGCATGCTGCGCCGCACACTCGTCGCGCCCCTCCTCCGCCTGCAGCAGGGAGCGGAGCGGTGGCGAGCGGCCTACCAGTCGTCCGAGCGCGAGGAGCTGAGGAAGGACACGCTTGCCCTGTCGGCGGCGCGGGTGCCCACGCTGGAGACCGAGAACGAGCGGCTCCGCAAGGTTCTGGGCCTCGGTAGCAGCATCAAGTGGGGGTTCATCCCCGCCGAGGCGCTGTCGGGACGTGGGCGGGCGGAGGACTTCACCGTCACGTTGAGCGCCGGCTCGAATGCCGGCGTGCGCGAGCGCAGCCTCGTCGTCGCACCGGAAGGGATCGTTGGCCTGGTGCAGACGGTCGACCCCACGATGAGCCTCGCCATCCTCTTCGCGCACCCCGATTTCCGGGTGAGCGCGATGTCGGCCGACGGCAGCGCATTCGGCATCGTGCAGCCGCACGTGACGAGCTCGAGCACCACACAGGAGCAGGCGTTCATGCGCTCCGAACGGTACCTGCTGGAGATGCGGGGCGTGCCCTTCCGCGCGGCGCTCAAGCCCGGCGCGGTGGTCTACAGCTCTGGCCTGGGGGGCATCTATCCCAAGGGCATCCCCGTGGGCGTGGTGCTGGGAGAGATCAAGACGCCGGAATCGTGGGCGCGCACCTACATCCTTCGCCCGGCCGTGAATCCCGCCGAGCTGAACGCGGTGATGATTCTCACGCCGCAGCGCGGCGCCGCCGGGCTGGTAAGCGTCTGGGCCGATGTGGGCGCCATCGATTCGGCGACGCGCAGCATTGTGATTGCCGGCGATTCACTGGCCCGGCAGTCCGCCGCCGCGGAGGCCGCGGCTCGGCGCGCATCGATCGATTCGGCGGCGCGCATTCTGCGTGATTCCCTGGGACGCGACACGACGCGAGCGGACAGCGGCGTGGCGCCCGTGATCGATCCGGCAGTCGCGGCGGCCCGGGCCCGCGCCCGACGGGACAGTGCGGCCGCGAGAGCCCGACGAGACAGCATCCGCCGCGCAGAGCAGCCGGACACCGCCGTGCGACCGGTACCGGGCGCGCCCCCGACGACTCCTCCCGTCTCACCTCGGTGATCTGGACATGAATTGGGGCGCCACCGTCAGGACCATCGTGCTCTGCTCGATCCTGATCTTCCTGCATTACACGCTGCGCCCGCTGCTGAATTGGAAGGCGTCGGCCGACTTTCTCATCATCGCGCTGCTGCTGGCGTCCGTGCGCGTGCGGCCCGGCGTCGCCGCGCTGTTCGGATTCGTGCTCGGGATCGCGTCGGACTCCCTCGCGCTCGGCGCCTTCGGTGCCGGCGCGCTCGCGATGACGATCATCGGGTTCAGCTGGTCGCGGCTCAAGGCGGTGTTCTTCGCCGACCACGTCCTCCTGAACGGTTTCTTCCTCTTCCTCGGGAAGTGGGCGTACGAGATCCTCATGAATCTCGTCGATCGGCGGCTCTCGGGCGCCGAGCTGCTGATGCAGATCCTCGTGTACTCCTCGCTGTCGGCGGCCGTGACGGCCGTGGCGGGCGTGATCGCGCTGATGCTGCTGCGCCCCGTGCTGGAGACGCGCGGGACATGAGCTTCCACCCGAACGACATCCAGCGACGCGGCCGCGCGGCGAACGTGATCGTCGGCGTGGTACTGTTCTTCCTCACGGCCGGCTTCTTCCGCAGCCAGATCCTGAACTACCAGAAGTACGCCCTGCAGTCGGAGACGAACCGGCTGCGCGAGCTGCCGCTGCCCGCACCGCGCGGCGTGATCTACGATCGCAACGGCAAGGTCATCGCCGACAACGTGATCGGGTATTCGGTCTCGGTCCTGGCGCAGAAGGAAGACTCGCTGCGCGCCGTGCTCCAGCGACTCGGCGGTACGATCAGCCTTTCCCCGCCGCAGATCGAGCAGGCGCTCCGACGCTTCCGTCGCGCGCCGGCCCGGCCCACGGTGATCATCCAGGACGCCTCGTTCGACGTCGTGAGCGTGCTCGAGGAACACCGCACGCAGTTCCCGGGACTCATCATCCAGAGTGCGCCGCGCCGGTTCTATCCGGATGGGCCGGTGGTCTCCCCGTTCGTCGGCTACACGGCGGAGGTGAGCGAGACGGAGCTGACGCAGCAGGCGTTCGCCGACTACAAGGCCGGCCAGCAGACGGGCAAGCAGGGGCTGGAGAAGCAGTACGAGAACGTGCTCCGCGGTAAGGAAGGGAGCCAGTTCGTCGAAGTGGACGCGCGCGGCCGCATCGTGCGCCAGGCGGGGGCGCGTCAGGACCTGATCCCGATTGCCGCCCCACCGCTCTACACCAACATCGATCTCGACCTGCAGCGCTTCGTGGCCAAGATCTTCGGCGACTCCCTGCAGGGCGGGGCGGTCGCGATCGATCCGAAGACGGGCGGCGTGCTCGCGCTCTACAGCGCGCCCACGTGGGATGCGAACCGGTTCCTCGGCGGCATCCCGGCGCAGTACTGGGATTCGCTGCGGAACGATCCCCGGCGGCCGCTCTACAACAAGGCGCTGCAGGGACAGTATCCGCCGGCGTCCACCTTCAAGCTCGCCACCACGGTGATGGGGCTCGAAGAGAAGGTGGTGCAGATGAACGAGAAGATGCCGATCCCGTGCACGGGAGGGATGCAGTACGGCAACCGCTACTTCCGCTGCTGGGACAAGCGTGGCCACGGCAGCCTCACGCTACAGGGTGCCATCGCCAAGTCGTGCGACGTGTATTTCTACCAGCTGGGGATCAAGCTCGGGCTCACGCGCATGCTGGCGGGCGGCGTGAAGCTGGGCATGAACCAGAAGGCCGGCATCGATCTGCCGGAGGAACGGCGTCCGCGGTGGCCGGAGACGGTGGACTACTTCAACCGGAAGTATGGACCGCGGAACTGGTCCCAGGCGGTGGTGCTCAACCTGTCCATCGGACAGGGTGAGAACTCGCAGCCGATCCTGAACATGGCGCGCTTCTACGCGGCGCTCGCCACCGACGGATCGGCGCCGACGCCGTCGATCGCGCGCACGAAGACCGAACGCGTCGCGATGATGCACCTGACCACCGAACAGCTCGACCAGGTGCGCGCGGCCCTCGTGGGCGTGATGGAGGGCGGCACCGGCTCCGCATCGGCGATCAAGGGCGTGCAGCTGGCCGGCAAGACGGGCACGGGTCAGAGCGGCAAGTTCGAGAACGGGAAGGAGCTCGACCACGCGTGGTTCATCGGCTTCGCCCCGGCCAACGATGCCAAGATCGTGGTGGCCGTCATGATCGAGTTCGGCGGTCACGGGACGCGGTCGGCCCAGATCGCCTCCAAGATCATCCAGGCGTATCTCAAGGTGACGCCGGTCTCCGAGCAGATGGTGGACGGCTGACATGAGCACGCGCCGCTTTCCCATCGACTGGCCGCTCGTCATCACCGCGCTGCTGCTGTCCACCTACGGCATCGCGATCGTCTACTCGGCCGGTCAGACCGACATCCTCACCAGCGTCGCCAGACTTTGGAAGGCACAGGCGGTGTGGTTCCTGATCTCCTTGGGCGCCGCCTACGCGGTGTCGCGCTTCTCGGTACGGCTCATCGACTGGCTGACCTGGCCGATGTACTTCGCGACGAT
>JBBQDE010000336.1:0-3747 GCA_038319425.1 Gemmatimonadales bacterium | reverse complement strand
GCCGGTACCCGCCACGCGCTGGATGCTGACCGGTCCCAGCGCCGAGAGCGCCCGCTCGAGCGTCGACGCGGTGCGCGATTCCGCGAACGACAGCTCGGGGTGCTGGTGCAGGTCGCGACGCAGCGCGATGAGCTCCTCGCGCGCCGCAACGGAGAAGCCATCATCGACGAGCTGCGTCACCGGCCGACCTGGCTGACCGCGGCCACTGGCAGATACGCGAAATCGTGCAGCAGATGCATTGGATGCCTCAAGTGAGGGCGGAATATGGCATCGCGAGCGGCTCGAGCCGCTGCGTGAGATCATCGACGCGATTCGTATCGACCGTGACGCCGATGCCCGGATGCTGCAGCGGCACCGCGACCAGGCCGCGGGAATCCATCGTCCATTCCGGCGTCACGATGTCGCGCTCCCAGTAGCGCGCGCTCGGCGACAGGTCGCCCGGAAGCAGGAAGTTGGGGAGCGATGCGAGCGCGACATTATACGCGCGCCCGACGCCGCTCTCGAGCATGCCGCCGCACCAGACCGGAATCCCGGCGTCGCGGCAGGCATCGTGGATCGCGACCGACGACGCGAGCCCGCCCACGCGGCCCGGCTTGATGTTCACGATGCGCCCGCTGCCGAGGGCGATCATGTCGCGCGCCCGGTCGACGTCGGTGATGGATTCGTCGAGGCAGAGCGGCGTCTCGATCCGCCGTTGCAGCTCGGCGTGCTGCACGAGATCGTCGCGGCCGAGCGGCTGCTCGAGCATCGTGAGCCCGAACGCGTCGAGTCGCGCCAGATGCGGCGCGTCGGCCAGCGTGTAAGCTGAATTGGCGTCGGCCATCAGGGCGACACTCTGTCCTACCGCGCTGCGCACGGCCGCCACGAACTCGACGTCAGCGCCTGGCTGGATCTTCAGCTTGATCTTGCGGTAACCGGCCGCTCGCGCCGCGAGCGCCCGCTCGACGAGGGCGACCGGCGCGTCCTGGATTCCCAGCGATATCCCCGTGAGG
The DNA here is from genome assembly GCA_038319425.1 of Gemmatimonadales bacterium. Lineage (GTDB taxonomy): Bacteria > Gemmatimonadota > Gemmatimonadetes > Gemmatimonadales > Gemmatimonadaceae > AG11. Next base: position 2,755 of record JBBQDE010000336.1, on the reverse strand, counting down.
ATGTGCGTCTGGGTCCCGCCGAGATACCGCGCGAGCGATTGCCCCGTGCGTGTGGCAGCGAGCGCCCAGCATCCCATCTCCACCGCCGCCTTGGCCATCGGGTGACCGCGGAAATCGCGCTCGAGCACCGGTCGCACCGCGCCAGGCGCGTCGAATCGGCGGCCGAGCACGCGCGGCGCGACCCACGACGTGAGGGCATGCCACGCGGTATCGATCGTCTCGGCGGTGTAGTTCGGCAGCTCGCCGGCGACACACTCCGCCCACACGCTCACGCCGTCCACATCGGTGAGCTCGAGGAGCATGATGCGCCGTTCGACGCAGATCCCGGAGGAGATGCGAAACGGCTCCCGGAGCGGGAGGCGAATCTCCCGGAGCGCGATGCGCGCAAGCTGCACGGCGGACGCGGTGTCGGGCATGGTCTCAGGTCGGGGCGGACGCCGCGGCGGCCTGATCGCGCGCGAGCAGATAGAAGTTGCGTTCGCTCGACGCGTCGCGCTGGAACCCCGCAATGCGATAGCTGTTCGCCAGCGCCCACTGGAGCGCGCCTCGCGTCGACGTGCGCCACTCCACCGCCTCGGCGATCCGGCGCTGCTGGACGGCGAAAATGTCGGATGGAATCGCCACACGCGCGAGCGCTGGCGCGCCGTCGCCGCGAACGGCGAGATCCGCCGGCGTGCCGCCCGCTGGCGTCGCGTTGATGATGGGTGCGGACTGCCACGCCTCGATCGGCGGCGTGGCGCGACTCGGTGATTCGTGCGCCGGCGCGATCGGCCACATGACGATGAAGCGGTCCGACCCCAGTCCCTGATGCAGCGTGCTGCCGGTGTCCGCGCCGTACATGTCCCGAACGTACTCCACGACGCGCGCGCCCAGCAGGTTCAGGTTGAAGTGCGCGTTCCTCGACACGAGTGGATCATACGTCCAGTACATGCGCGTCACGCCGAGCGCGCGCACGGCCTCGCGCTGGAACTCCTTGAGCCGGCGCCCGATGCCGTGGTTCTGCGCGCCCGCCTCCACGGCCAGCATGTCCGACCAGTGAACCAGGGCGCCGCGCTCCACACCCGTGATGCCGAAAATGAAGCCCACGAGCGCACCATCCGGTGCAAAGGCTCCCGCCGTGACGCCGCCGAGGCGCTGGGTGATCTTGAGGATGGTGGCCGGAACGGACTCGCGAAAACCGGCGCCCCACGTCGCCGCCTCCAGCTCGACGCACTGCATGAACTCGTCGTGGGTGCGCACGTGACGGATCTCGAGCGCATCGGAGATCGTGGAGCAACCCATGTCGGCGTCATGGCTCAGGTGGCGGGTCGGGCGCTTGGGGACGAACACGCAATTGCATATGACGCGAAGTACCAATCGCCACACAATTGGCAAGCTACGCGCTGCCGACCGGTGCGCCACGTCTCCAGGATGGCGCTCCTCTTCAAAGGTGCTTCATTAATAGGATGACCACTCCATCCCGCCGACTCGCCGTCGCGGCGCTCGCGCTGTCCGCCGCCTGCACCCCAACCGCGGGGCCGGGCACAGCGCCACTGCCCGCGCCGCGCCGCGACCCCAACGTCGTGCCCGACATCGCGCGCGAGTTCCGCGGGCTCTGGATCGCGACGGTCGGCAACATCGACTGGCCCTCGAAGCCCGGTCTTCCCGCCGAGCAGCAGCGCGCCGAGCTGGTGTCCATTCTCGACCGCGCGCAGCTGGCGGGGATGAACGCGATCCTCTTCCACGTGCGCACCAACGCGGATGCAGTCTACCGCTCCTCGTTCGAGCCCTGGGGCGTGATGCTCACCGGCACCCAGGGCGCCGACCCCGGCTACGATCCGCTCGCCTTCGCGATCGAAGAGGCGCACCGCCGCGGGATGGAGCTGCACGCGTGGGTCAATCCGTTCCGTGCCGGCAACGCCGGCGACAGCGCGCGGGTCGCGGCCAATCACGTAACCCGCGAGCGGCCCGACCTCGTGCGCACGTACGGGCCGCAGCTGTGGATGGACCCGGGTGAGCCCGCCGTGCACGACCGCACGCTGCGCGCGATCCTCGACATCGTCACCCGCTACGACGTGGATGGCGTGCACCTCGACGACTACTTCTATCCGTATCCGCTGAGCGATTCCGCCAAGCGGCCGATCGCGTTTCCCGACAGCGCCACTTACGCGCGCTACGGCAACGGCATGACACTCGGCGATTGGCGCCGGGCGAATGTGGACCGGTTCGTCGAACGATTGTATCGCGAGGTGCACGCAGCGAAGCCCGCCGTGCGCGTCGGCATCTCGCCGTTCGGCATCTGGCGTCCGGGCAATCCGGCGCAGGTGACCGGGCTCGATGCGTACGACGCCATCTACGCTGATTCGCGGAAGTGGCTCCAGAGCGGGTGGGTGGACTACCTCGCGCCGCAGCTCTATTGGCGCATCGATCCGCCACAGCAGAGCTTCACCGCGCTGCTCGACTGGTGGATGTCGCAGCGCACGACCGGCCGGTCGGTGTGGCCCGGGCTGGCGACGTACCGCGTGTACTCCGCCACCAATCCCTTTCCGCTCAGCGAGATAGCGAACCAGGTGGCCGCCACGCGTGCGCGCGGGACATCAGGGTTGATCTTCTACAACGCCACATCGACCCTCACGCGTGGCAATGGCGAGATCGCCTCGATGCTGCGCCGCGACTTCTTCACCGACGCCGCGCTACTACCGGCCGCGCCATGGCTCGGCGGCGCGGCCCCCGCTCGTCCGACGATCGCCGTTGGCACTGCGACGGCGAGCGGCAC
>JBBQDE010000335.1:0-3759 GCA_038319425.1 Gemmatimonadales bacterium | reverse complement strand
GCCCGCCACGTCGACGTTGCCCACGTTGGGACGCCAGCCGCCGCTCTCGATGCGCGACAGGTCGAGCAGGTCGTCCACGATGCGCTGCATGCGCCCCGCGTTGTCGCGGATCGTCTCCACGAATCGCCGCCGCTGATCGCTCGGAATGCCCTCGTCGAGCAGCGTCTCGGCGAATCCGCTCACCGCGGTGAGCGGCGTCTTCAGCTCGTGGCTCACATTCGCCACGAAGTCGCGACGAATCGTCTCCAGCCTCCGCAGCACCGTGAGATCGAGGACCGTGACCACCGCGCCGTACGGCGAGAGTGGCCGCGACGCGACGGCCACCGTGCGATCGTGCAGCGACACCTCCTCCGGTGGCGTCGGGCGCCCGGACATCGCCTGCTCCACCGCGCCACGGAGCGCGGGATCTCGCGGCAGCAGCTCGCGCGGGAAGGGGAGCGGCGCCGATGCATCGAGCAGCATCCGCGCCCGTTGGTTGATGCGCACGATCATTCCGCGCTCGTCGATCGCCAGCACCCCTTCCTCCAGCGACTCGAGCACCGCGGTCATCAATCGGTCGTCCGCCTCCAGCGCCTCGAGACGCGTTGCGAGCTGCTCGGCCATTCGATGCAGGGCGGTCGCGAGGTCGCCCACCTCGCCCGGTGCCGACAGCGCGGGGCGGCGGGTGAGGTCGCCCCCCGCGATCGCTCTGGCCACGTCGCGCAGCTCGACGACCGGCTGCGAGATGCTGCGCGCGAAGATGACGGAGAGGACCAGCACGCCGATGAGCGCAGCCAGTCCGCTCACTAGCACGTCGCGCTGCGCGCCGTCCACCACCCCGTCGAGCCTCGTGGTGGTCAGGGAAACGCGCACGAAGCCGCGCGGATGACGGATGGCGACGTACAGCTCCTCGTCGCCGGCCGATGCGCTGCGCCGGCGCGCCGACCCGAGCCCCGAGGCCCGGGCGGCGACGATCTCGGGCCGCGAGAAATGGTTCTCCAGACGCCGGCGGGCCTCCGGCCCGAACTCCGTGTCACCCAGCACCGTCCCGGTGGTGTCGACGAGCGTGACGCGGTAGCCGAGTGCGGTGCCGGCGTGCTGGGCGAGCGAGTCCGCGTCCACGCCGTTGTGCCAGTCGAGCGCGACGAGCCGCGCGTCGCGACTGAGCTCGTCCGTCTTCTCCGCCACCAATCGCTCGCGCAGCCGGCCTCCGGCGATGAGCACCACGGCGATGACGAGCGTGATGACGACGACGAGCGATCCCAGGATGAGCCGCCGGACGAGCGTCACGGCGCGCGCGACTGTGGTGCGCGGAGCCGATACCCGAAGCCTCGCACCGTCTCCACCAGGTCGCCCGCGATGCCGAGCTTGGCGCGGAGGCGCTGCACGTGCATGTCCACGGTGCGCGTCTGAATGTCCGGCGCCGCGTCCCACACGCTCTGCAGCAGGAGCGCCCGTGCCTGCACGCGGCCGCGCCGTTCGGCGAGGACGAGCAGCAGCTTGTACTCCGTGGCCGTGAGCTCCACGGCGGCGCCGCTCACGCGCACCGTGTGGGCCGCGGTATCGATCTCAAGTGGGCCGACGACGAGGGTGTCGGTCGGATTCGCTCGCGCGGCGCCGACGCGCCGCAGGATGGCCGCGACACGCAGCACCATCTCCTGCGGGCTGAACGGCTTCGTGAGGTAGTCGTCCGCGCCGAGCGACAGGCCGCGGATGCGGTCCTGCTCTTCACGCCGGGCAGTGAGCATGAGCACCGCGATGTCGCGGGTTGCCTCGTCCGAGCGAAGGCGCTCGAGCACTTCGTAGCCGGAGAGGCCGGGCAGCATGAGGTCGAGCACCACCAGCGCGGGGCGCTCCCGCCGCGCCGTCTCGAGGGCATCGGGGCCCGATGCGGCGGTGGAGACGCGATAGCCGCCTTTCGCCAGGTGGTAGGCCACCAGCGCGACGATGTCGGCCTCGTCGTCCACGACGAGGATGCGCTCGCCGGGCGCCGGCGGCGGTCCGCTCACGTGCTGCCCGCCTGCACCCGTCGCACGATCTTCGCGGCGATCATCTCGATCGCCACGGGATTGTGCCCGCCTCGGGGCACGATCACGTCGGCGTAGCGCTTGCTGGGTTCCACGAACTCGAGGTGCATGGGCTGGACCGTCGAGAGGTACTGCTCGAGGATCTCGGGCAGCGGCCGTCCCCGCTTCGCGATGTCGCGCCGGATGCGCCGGATGAGGCGCACGTCGGCGTCAGCATCGACGAACACCTTCACGTCGCACAGGGCGCGCACGCGGGCGTCGGTGAAGAGGAGGATGCCGTCGATCACCACGACATCGGCCGGCGGGATGCGCACCGTGTCGGGGCGCCGCGCATGGGCGATGAAATCGTACACGGGCTTGTCGATCGACTCGCCACCAGCGAGCTGGCCCAGCTGCGCGACGAGACAATCCCAGTCGAAGGCATTCGGGTGATCCCAGTTGACCAGCTTGCGCTCCTCGAGCGACAGGTGGCCGTGATCGAGATAGTACGCGTCCATGTCGATGAAGGCCACGGACGCGTCGCGAAGGGCCGCGGCGACGTTGCGCGCGACGGTGCTCTTGCCAGACCCGGATCCGCCGGCGATGCCGATGATGAGCGGCTTCACCGGTGTTCGCTGCCGCGACGCGTCGTTCGCACGCACGAAAGGTGACGGGAGTGGCCGAGCGACTGCAGGGGCGAGTCTGTCACGGTCGTGTACCGGGCGGAGGAGCGGCGCCGGCGCCAGTGCGCCGAATGAAATCAAGTGTGACCGGGGAGAGCGGGGGCGTCAACCGACTGGCGCTCGCCGCGTCCGCGGCAGGCCGCTAGCTTTTTCCCATGCGGATCCGAACCTCATTCGCCCTGGCCGCGCTGTCGTTCGCCGCCGGGTGTGCCAACGCCGTATCGGGCGGAGCCGGCAGCGACACCTTCGACCTCGTCGTCGCCGGCACGACCGACGTCCACGGCCGGGTGCGCGGCTGGAACTACGAATCGAACGCTGCCGATCCGACGCGCGGGCTCACGCGGGCCGCCACGATCGTCGATTCGCTCCGGCGCGTCGCGCCCGGCCGTGTCATCCTCATCGACGCCGGCGACTTCCTGCAGGGCAACTCACTGACCTACCTGGCCGCGAAGAGCGCCGTCGCGGACGCGCCGCATCCGGTGATCGCGGCCATGAACGCCATGCGGTACGACGCGGCGGCAGTGGGCAATCACGAGTTCAACTACGGCGTGCCCTTCCTCGAGCGCACGATGCGCCAGGCGAAGTTTCCGTTTCTGGCGGCCAACACTTTTCGTCCCGATGGAGGGCAGGGGTACGTCGCCTGGACGATGCTCACGCGCGGCGACGCGCGCATCGGCATCGTCGGCGCCACGACGCCGGGCTCCATGGTCTGGGATCGCGACAACCTGAAGGGGCGTCTGGTGGTGAAGGACATCGTCGCCGAGCTCAGAACCGCCGTGGCCGACGTGCGCGCCGCGGGCGCGGCGATCGTTCTCGTCACGATGCATTCGGGACTCGATGGCGCGTCCAGCTACGACACCGTGACCACCGGCGTGCCCAGCGAGAACGTGGCGGCACGCGTCGCCCGCGAAGTACCGGGCATCGATCTGATCCTCTACGGGCACTCGCACCAGGAGATACCCGACACGACGATCAACGGCGTGCTGCTGATGCAGCCGAAGAACTGGGCGACCAGCGTGGCCGTGGCGCATCTCGCGCTCCTGCGCACGGGCGGAACGTGGCGGGTGGTGGGGAAGGACTCCAAGGTCATC
>JBBQDE010000334.1:0-3765 GCA_038319425.1 Gemmatimonadales bacterium | reverse complement strand
CGCGTCACCTCGCGGCACGCGTGGAAGATGGAGCTCGTGAACGACCAGCAGTTGAGGCTCGCGAAGATCTCTTCACCCGCCATGTCGTCCGGCGCCGCGGCCAGGATGCGGCGCAGCGTGCCGTCGGGCGCGATGTCCAGCGCACCGAATCGTCCGATCCGCTCTGCCGGCACGTTGCCCAGGTCGACGAGCGCGTGCGTCTCGAAACCCACGATCACCGGGGCCGGTCGCCGGTGTAGCTCGGCGAGCGCTGATGCCGGGTAGTAGTTGTCAGAGTTGATGACGGCGAATGGCTCGCCCGCCGCGAAGGCCTCCGCCGCCAGCACGGCGTTCGCCGTGCCGAGCGGCTCCGGCTGGATCGCGAAGTGAATACGAACTCGTCGTGCCGGTGCGCTTCCCTCGGCATAGTGTTCCCGCACGATCCCGTGCTCCGGTCCGATCACGACGCACACGTCGGTGAAGCCGGCGTCGGCGAGCGCGCTGATCAGGTAGTCGAGAAAGGGACGGCCGATCGGGATCATCGCCTTCACGCCGGCATCCGCCACTGCCGCCTGTGCAGCGTCGAGCGATGCGCCGTCGTTGGCCTTGCGCATGCGGGTACCGAGTCCGCGCGCGAGGATCACGGCCTTCGTCGTCGTGGTGCTCACGCGTCGTTCCGTCGGGGTTATATTGGCGGCGTGCCCGATCTCTCGATCCACCTCATCCCATTCGCCGAGATCGTTGCAGCGCTGGTGGCCGTGCCGGTGATCGGAATCTATGCGTGGCGTGGCGCCAGGCGGCGACGCCGCGCTCACATCGAGTCGCGGGACGACTCGTCACCTCGTCTGCCGTAAGGCGCCGCGTGCACGGCGCGACGTGGTTAGGTGGGGGTGTTGTGCGGCCTGAGGCGCGCGGCGTCGGGTCGCCGGTCGCCGCCGCTGGCGGCGCGCGCCTGCTCGAGCAGCACGAGTCGCTGCGCATCGGTCAGGCGTTCGAGCGCTTGGGCGATGGAGTCGAGGGAGCTCTCCACCAGCAGAATGCGTTCGGCATGTCCCGTCCGCACGTCTTCTCGCTCCTCATCCCGGCGCGCGCGCTCGAGCTCTCGCCGCGCGCGATTGTAGCCGATGAAGTAGGCCCCCAGATAGCTGAGCCCCAGCATGCCGGCTGCACTGACTGCCCCGATGAAGCCGATGATGATTCCCAGGTCGATGTCCATGCGCGCTCTACGTGAGACCGCCGTCGCGGGTTCCAGATGACCGACCCACTTCGACTGAGTATCGAGCCCGAGGCGTCGCCGGCGGATATTGCAGCCGTACAGTCCGGGCTTCGCGCCTTCAACGTGGTGCGCATCGGCGAACCGGCCGAGGTGCCGGTGCAGATCTTCCTGCGCGATGACCGTGGCGACGTCGCCGGCGGACTGCTTGGGCACATCCGCTGGCGTTGGCTTTGTGTCGGCAAGCTGTGGATCGACGCCGTGCATCGCGGGGCCGGACACGGTGCCGCGTTGATGGCTGCCGCCGAAGCACACGCGATGTCGCGTGGCTGCCTCGTTGCGTACCTCGACACGTTCGAGTATCAGGCGCGCCCGTTCTACGAGAAGCTGGGGTACGAGTTGTTCGGCACGCTCGACGGCTATCCGCCGGGATACTGCCAGTATCACCTGGCAAAGCGATTCGCTCCGACCCCGCACCCGCAGCAACTCGGGGGTCCGCGCATCGCACGGGAAACGCCGTCCCCCTGAGGCCGGATCAGTCCCCGGCGCTCCCCAGCGGTACCTGTTCGAACACGCGCGCCCGCACGAACGCATCGAGCAGCGTCGCGTCGAGCATCCCGTCCTTCGCCTCGAGCGAGAGGATGTCCAGCGCCTGCTCCGATGGCACGGCGCGCTTGTACGGCCGGTCCGTCGCGGTCAGCGCGTCGTAGATGTCGGCGATCGTCATCATCCGCGTCTGGACCGGGATGGCGGCACCGTCGAGCGCGTTCGGGTAGCCCTGTCCGTTGAGCTTCTCGTGATGGCCGTACGCGATCTGTGGAATGTTGCGCAGCTCGCGCGTCCACGGGATCTGCTCGAGGAAGCGAAAGGTGTGGGTGACGTGCGACTCGATCTCGCGGCGCTCGGTGTCGTCGAGGTTGCCTTTCCGGATCATGAGGAACTGGAGCTCATGGTCCTCGAGCAGCGGGCGAACCTGTCCCTCGAAATCGATGAACGTCTTGTCGCGAATCTGGTGCAGCGTCTCGAAGCTTCCCTCGGGCATCACCGTCGGCTCGTTAGCCCGCGCGATCGAGTCGAGATAGCAGCGCAGCTCGCGACGCCGCTTCATCCGGTCCGCCTCCAGCGCGACGAGCATCGCGTCGTAGCCGTCGTGCCCGCGCGCGAGCACGAAGTCGGCACGCGTCCGCTCGAACTCGAGATCGGCTCGCTGGATCAGGTACGCGAAGCGGTGGCGGATGAGCTCGAGGTCGTGCGGATACAGCTTCTTCTCCTTCACGAGCACCTGCTCGCGCACACCGACCTTGCCGAAGTCGTGCAGCAGCCCGGCATAGCGCAGCTCGCGGAGCTGTTCGCGTGAGAAGCTGACGTGGCGGTAGGGTCCCTCGTTCGTGCGGTCCACGACCTCGGCCAGCCCGACCGTGAGCGTCGCCACGCGCCCCGAATGACCCGACGTCGTCGGATCCCGCGATTCGATCGCGGTCACGGCGGCGGTGACGAACCCCTCGAACAGCCGCTCGATGTCCTCGTACAGGCGCCCATTCTCGATCGCCACGGCCGCCTGTGACGCGAGGGCACTCGTGACCTCGACGCATCGCTCGTCGTAGGTGAGCACCTCGCGATCGACGACCTCGTCCGACATCAGCCGCATGTCCGGCGCGCGCTTGCAGTTGATCAGCTGCAGCACGCCCACGATCTCGTCGCGGTGCGATTTCATCGGCAGCACCAGCATCGACTTGGTGCGATAGCCGAACGCGTCGTCGAAGGTCCGGTTCTGCCGGTAGCTCACGTCGTCGGGCAGCAGGTACACGTCGCCGATGACGAGCGGCTCGCCGGTCGCCGCCGCATAGCCAGCGAGACTGCTATGGTCGATCGGGACGGTGAACGACGAGAAGGGCAGGGTGGGCAGCGAGAAGTTCTGCGCCGCGGCGAATCGCAAATTTCTCGGCACGCCGTTCTCGTCGCGCTCCACCAGATACAACGAGCCCGCGTCGCTCGACGTCACCCGGCGGGCCTGAGTGAGAATGAGCTCGAGCAGCGTGCTCAGCTCCCGCTCGGTGCTGAGCGCCACGCCGATCGTCGTGAGCTCCGCCAGCTCGCGCGCGCGCTCGTCGGCATCACGGCGGGAGCGGCGCGCGGTCACCAGCGCCGCGGAATGGCGAAGGCCACCACGAAGCGCGGCGAGCACCGCCCCCGCGGTAGCATTGCCCGCGATGTAGCCGGTGAGCAGGTCCACCGGAAAGTCGTCGCGCGGGTCGAATTCATCCGCATCGCCGATACCGATGAGCGACACGACGCCCGCGAGCTCCCGCAGGCGTTCGTCGTCCCCGCCCGCGCTGCCGAGCAGGGCGCGGTCGAGCACGATTACGGTGGGCCGGTCTAAATCGATCGCCCGCGCGGTCGGCAGCGCTGGGATGCGGCGTACTTCCACGTCGTCACCGCGGCGTCCCAGGGGCGCCGTGGAGATGGTGCGACCGATCGCGGTGAGAATGAGTGGCTTCATGCGGGGAGATTGGATGCGACGGGAGACGAAGAACCCGCCGGCGCGTTACTGCTCGCACCAAGCGGGTCGTGTG
>JBBQDE010000333.1:0-3767 GCA_038319425.1 Gemmatimonadales bacterium | reverse complement strand
AGGAGATCGGTACGGACGCGCTATTCGCCCTCCACCGAGTCATCCACGGAACCGAGGGCTACGAGCGCGTCGAGGCGTATCACCGCCACTGCGCGAACGGCGATCTGGCGCTTGCGGTCGCCCAGACCGACGCCAAGGGAGACCGCTCCAAGGGGCCGTCCGGTCAGACGGATCCCGACCTGTACCTGCGCGTCGTCGAAAGGCGGAAGGACGGCGTGGTCGTGCGCGGCGCCAAGGTGCACACGTCCTGCACATCAAACGTGGACGAAGTCGTCGTCATCCCGACGCGGGCGCTCTCAAAGAACGAGGGAGACTGGGCAATTGCCTTTGCGTTGCCTGTCGCCACGCCCGGCGTGAAGCTGATCTGCTCGGACTACCTGCACGGCGCCGACGATCCGTGGGCGATGCCGATCTCGGCCCTGCACAAGATGATCGAGACGCTGACAGTGTTCGACGACGTCTTCGGCCCCTGGGAGCGCGTCTTCCTCGACGGCGACACGGAGCGCGCCGGCCGGTTGGCGCTCACCTTCGTCGAGTACCACCGCCTGACGGCCGTGTCCTACAAGCTGCCCCTGGTCGATGCCTTCGTCGGGCTCGCCAGTCTGATCGCAGACGCGAACGGGATCTCCCGCGCGGGTCACGTGCGGGACAAGCTGACATGGCTGATCGCATAGGCCGAGTCGGTTCGCGCGCTCACGCACCTCGCCGCCGACCGGGCCCGGATCGACGAGGCGACCGGGATCGCGTACCCCGATCCGCTGACCACGAACCTCGCCAAGTGGACGTTCGCCCGTGACTACTACAAGGCGGTCGAGCACGTCATCGACCTCGCCGGCGGACTGCTCGTCACCGGCATGGGCGGGGCCGATTGGGACTCGCCCGAGATCAGGCCATATCTGGAGAAGTACTTCGCCGGGAGGACGCCCGCCCCGGAACGGCTGGCACTGCTCAATCTGGCGAGCGACCTCTGCGCACGCGCGTACGCCGGGTACCAGGGCGTGCTCGCGATCCATGCGGAGGGCTCGCTCGAGGCCGAGAAGATGATGATCTACCGCTCCTACGACTCCGGCCGGGCGACCGCGTTCGCCCGGCGACTCGCGGGCCTCCAATCGTAAGCGGCGTGTCCGCGCTCCTCGTCAGGAATGAAATGCGGCTCCCGCCGACGCTCGAGCCGGAGAGCCGGGACACAATCCGACATGACCGCCTTTGCAGGCATTTCCCCTGCTAAACGCAGATGCGCCCGCCTGGATTCGAACCAGGGGCCGGCTGCTTAGAAGGCGCCTCACAGCCCTTTCGCCCATTCGTCGATGGCATCAATTTACCTGCTAAACGCAATGGTACGGGCTTCGTCGGTGAGTCTGCGTTCGCCACCACTTTCCCCGTCTGGTTTCCACGCGGGTTTCCAGGGCGTCGCGTGTCTCAGGAGGTCTGAAGCGGGGCAGCGGGAGACGATCTAGCCACCACCGACTTTGGAACTCCGGTAGTAGGTGGCCGTGGTTCGTTATTCGCCGTATAAGATTGATGACTCTAGCTGACACCCATGCGGGAGTGATGGAGCACGACCCCGCGGACTCGGCGGAACATCCGGCCCTGCGCGCTCGGATCGGCCGGGGCGACGAGCTCGAGCCCCTCGAACCGGCGCGCGAGGGCGAGCAGCGTGGTCTCGAGCTCGATGCGGCCGAGGCCCATCCCGAGGCAGTGGTGGCGGCCCGCGCCGAAAGTCAGCGTCGGTTCGGTGCCGCGGTCCATGTCCCACCGGTGCGGGTCGTCGTGGACGCGCCGGTCGCGATTGGCGCTAGCGATGCAGGCCTGGATCGCCGCGCCCTGCGGCAGCTCGACGCCCGCGAGGAGTGTCGGTTTCTCGACGTAACGCAGCGTGAAGTGCAACGGCGGCTCGTGCCGGAGCGTCTCGCGCACGATCAGGCCCGCGACCGACGGGTCGTCGCGGATCGCATCCAGCAGCAGCGGCTCGAGTCCGATCCGCGGGAAGACGTTGGTCAGCGCCGAGGATGTCGTCTCAGTCGCCGCCACAAGCAACAGCAGCGCGTGATCGATCACCTCGTCGTCGGCGAGCGCCTTGCCGTCCGCGAGCGAGTGCAGCGCGGAACCGGCGGGAAGCGGACCGGCCGCCGCCGCGCGCAGGTCGGCCCGCAGCTCGTCGCGGTGAGCGACGACCTCCGCGAAACCGGTCGCGCCGTGGTCGATGAAGTCCACGAGCGGACAGACGCGGTCGGCGAGCAGATCCGCCTCGCTCGCGCCTGGCCGTGCTCAGGCGGCCGTGCAGCCCGCGTCGACGGCGACGATCGCGCCCGTCATGTAGCTCGCGCCCGGCGAGGCCAGGAACTCGATCACGCTCGCGATCTCGTCGGCATCCGCGACGCGCCCGATTGGGATGGAGCTCGAGCCGATCGCCGAGATCTCCGCGTCGCCGAGCGGCGCGGCGCGCCCTCCCGCACGCAGCATCGGTGTGTCCACCTCGCCCGGGCAAACCGCGTTGACGCGCACTCCCGACCGGGCGTGGTCGAGCGCCATCGCCCGCGTCAACTGCACGACGGCGCCCTTCGCGGCGCAGTAGGCGACATGGCCGGTACCACCGACCGTGCCCCACATCGATGCGATGTTGACGATCGCACCGCCGCGGCCCTCGATCATCACGCGCGTCACAGCGCGGCTCAGGAAGAACGTCCCGTCGACGTTCACTGCGAACTGTCGGTGCCACTCGTCGTCGGACGTGTCGAGCGCGTCGGCACGGGTGATGACGCCGGCGGCATTGACCAGCACGTCGACCCCCCCGTGCTCGGCGACGATGGAGCCGATCGCGGCGTCGCAGGCAGCCGAGTCGCGGATGTCGACCCGGAGCGCCGAGGCGGTCGAAGGGAGAGCGCGGCTAGATGGATCGGCGATGTCGATGATCACGACGCGATCGCCGGACGCCGCGAAGCGGGTCGTACAGGCGGCGCCGATGCCGGACGCGCCACCCGCGACGATTACCACGCGCGCGGAGCCGGCCGGCTGTGTGCTCAGGAAAGATGGCATGCCGCCAACCTAGCGCGCCGCCGTCCGACCAGGAGCGGGCGCCGAACCCGAGCAGGTGGTTGCCGGCCAGCTGCCGTGAGCGCCGCCCACAGCTTGCCACCCGCGGCTTCCGGTCTTGCCGGATCCTGACGAAGGCAGGGCGACGCGGCGGGCCCCCTCCGCACGCGCTCGTCGCCGGACTGTTCGAGCGCGGATTCGAGGAGCCAACGATCGGCCGCGAGTCCGACGCCCACCCGAACCCGTCGACGCCGTTCCTCCTACCGTCGAGAACCCGCCGCCCACCATCCCAAACCAGCCCGTGATCGCCCCTTCCTTCGGACCATCTGCGGGCCATTTTGTTAATCCGAGGGCCACTTGAAGGACCTAGGTGACACTTGATGCTCCTGAGGCATAAGTATCAAATTTCCTCCAAATAGCCCTATTTCTTAGGCCCACGCGTGTGCCAATCTGCGCGGCGCCTGCGCCGCTCGGAGGCATTCAGAGGCCCTTCGCGGGGCAGTGAGCTCCAAGCACCGCCCAATGACGCTCCGGCACTCGCCACTCACCGGCCGAGTTCCTCTAACTGCTCGCGCATCCTCTCGACCAGGCGCTGGCGCACCTCGTCACGTCGCACTTCGTCGTCCGAAGGCCTCGGGCCGGCAGCGGTCACGCCAGAAAGGTCGACTTCGAATGAGACTCGTGGACGTAATAGACGTGGGACGAGGTCGCGACGGAAACGGGGGTGTAGCACC
>JBBQDE010000332.1:0-3782 GCA_038319425.1 Gemmatimonadales bacterium | reverse complement strand
GCGGTGGGCGGCGGTGTTAACACCCGGACAAAGCTATCTTGGGGTCAGTGTCGTTGAAATTTAAACGACTCTGACCCCTTGATCGGCCTTCACGTCCACCAGCGGGGGCGACGCGGCGCGAGGCGGGCCAACAGACCAAGTCCCACGCTCACCATCAGACCCTTCAGCACCACGGCCGCGATCACGGCGTAGAGCAGGAGGTTCACGACCTGCGGCGTGATGGCGGGATCGACGGCGTGCATCCACACCCACCGGACGATGCCCTGGCCGAGCACCCAGAGGCCGAGCGCGCCCATGACCGTGAACGCGGCCCACAGGAGCGCGAGCAGCCGGAGCACGGCCGCGCCGATGCCGCCGGACGTCCCCACCACCCACTCGGCGCACGCGTGGCACTTCTTCGCCTCGGCGGGAATCTGCGAGCGGCAGTACGGGCACGGCCGCACCAGCGGCGCGAGCACTTCTCTCGATGGACGGGTGGCCGTGGCCAGCATGCGACATCGCTCCGCGAGGGGGGTCGATTCCCCCTACGCGGGCATCCCGTCCCAGGTGTCTCCGGTCAGTCGAGCAGGTTGGCCGGCACGGTGCCGCCGTTCGCGGCGAGCTTCTGCATGACCTGCTTGTGCAGCCACACGTTCATCGTCGCGCTGTCGTTCAGGTCACCTGTATAGCCAAGCTCGCTCGCCAGGGCGCGGCGGTTCGTGATGTCGCTGTCGATGCCCACGAGCTTCATCAGGTCAACAATCGACACGCGCCAGTCGAGCTTCTGCTTCGACGCCGCCTTCATCTCGTCCAGGCGGGCCGCGACGTCCACGCTGCTCGCGGGTGGCGTGGCGACGGCGGTCGCGGCCGGAGCAGCGCTCGGGGCGGCCGCGGGGCGCGCGGCGTTCTCGGCCGCGGCTTCCTTGCGCGCGGCGTTTCCCATGATCTTGCCCATGATCGTGCCGAAGATGCTCATGACGTGTCTCGGTGAAGGTGGACGCCCGAGGTCGCCGGCTGGCGATGGTCGGGACCGAGAACGACAGAAGCAAGGAACTGGCCTCGATTCGCGGAACGGCCGACAATGCGCCGGCCCGGTTCGCTCAGCTCATCCAGGCGGGCGTCGGTGCAGCCGGCGCGTTGGCGGCCGTGCGCACCTGGAGACCGACTTCCGCGTGCGTCGAGCCGTCGAGGCCGACGCGCATGAGGTAGCCGCCCGCGAGATCGAGGGGCAGATCGAGTTGGGCGATGAGGGGAAAATCCATGTCGACGACGCCTGGCGGCGGCGACGCGATCCCCAGCTCGCCATCGCTGCTCCAGAGCTCCGATCCGCTGGGGCTCAGCCACGCGAGCGTGACGCGATGCTTGCCCGCGTCGGCGGACGAGCCCTTGATGTGGACCACGAGCGTGGCGCGCGGGTGCAGCGCCGGCAGGGTGGCCACCTGCAGCGCGTCGAACACGCCGAGGATGTTGAGCTTTCCTTCCTGCGAAAGATTGGCGGCGTCGGCGAAGAGCGCGAAGGTGACATGCATGCAGCGAAAGTAGCGTCGTGCCGCGTTGTTTGCGACGGCCCGGCGCACGCCTAGCTTTCGGCATGCCAATGACGAGACTCGTCCTGTTCGACATCGACGGCACGATGCTGTCCACCGCCGGTGCCGGCCGGCGCGCCGTGCATCGCGCGCTGGAAGACGTGTTCGGCGCCGCGGCACCCGAGGGACACGAGTTCGACGGGAAGACGGACCCGCAGATCGTGCGCGAGCTGATGCAGCTTGCCGGGCTGGCCGACGACCGGATCCAGGCACGGCTGCCCGATGCGATCGCGCGCTACGTGGAGCTGCTGGGCGAGGAGCTCGGCGACGCCGATCACGCCGACAAGGTGTATCCCGGCGTCGCCGATCTGCTCGATGCGCTCGAGACGCGCGACGACGTGGTGCTCGGGCTTCTCACCGGCAACGTGCGCGACGGCGCGATGGCGAAGCTCGTCGCCGTCGGGATCGAGCCCGATCGGTTCAGGGTGGGCGCATTCGGCTCGGATCACGCCGAACGCCCCGCGCTGCCCGGCATCGCACGCGCGCGCGCGGAGGAGCTGCTCGGCCGCTCGCTGGCCGGAGCGGACGTCGTCGTGATCGGCGACACGCCGGCGGACATGGGGTGTGGACGCGGCATCGGTGCGCGCGCTATCGGCGTGGCCACCGGACGGTACTCCGAAGACGCGCTGCGCGCGTGCGACGCGGCCGCCGTCTTCGCCGACCTCTCGGACACGATGGCGGTGATGCGCGCGATCATGGGGGCGTAGCACCATGCTCGAGGTGGAGCTCAAGAGCGTGGTGGACGACCTGCCACGCCGGCGCGCCGCGATCGAGGCCGCGGGCGCGCTGCTCGACTGGGAGGGCCATCTCGCCGACAGCCGATGGGACACGCCCGAGCAGTCCCTCGCGGCGCGCGATCACGTGCTGCGCGTCCGCGTCTATCGCAACGGAGACGATGTGCGTGCGGAGCTCGACTGGAAGGGTCCCACCCGCCGCGAAGATGGGTACAAGGTGCGCGAGGAGCTCGACGTGCACGTCGGCGAGCCCGACGTGCTGGCAGCGATGCTCGAGCGGCTCGGCTACGTCGTCACCATCGTGATCGACCGCGAGATCGCGCAATACGATCTCGGCGGAACGATGATCCGCTTCGAGCGCTATCCGCGCATGGACGATCTCGTGGAGGTGGAGGGTGCTCCCCGGCAGATCGAGCGCGCGATCGTCGCGCTCGGCCTGCCGCGCGACGGCTTCACGTCGGAGCGGCTGCCCGACTTCGTGCGGCGCTTCGAGGTCCGTACCGGCACAGCCGCGGCGTTGAGCGACGCCGAGCTGCGCGGCGACGTCCACTACGACGCGACGAATGCCTGACCCGCTGCAGTTTCCGGAGATTGCCCGCTCGCTGCGCGCGTTCGGCGCGCCGCGCGACGCGGCGGGCGACGCCGCACACACCGCGATCTTCTCCCCGCTGCTCGATGCGCGCGCGCGCGCCGGCCTGGGCGACGTGGAGATGGCGCTCTCGGCGCTCCGCGGCGAGGCGCTCGCCGTTCGCATCCAGGCGCGCGTGGCGGAGCTGGCGTCGGCCGGCCAGAGCGATGAGGCTCGTGGCCGCGCGCGGGCGGCGCGGGCGTCCGAGCTCCTCGACTCCGTCCTGTCGGAGCTCACGGGGCTCGTCGTCGCCGCCGCCACGGCACGCGGCGGCACCGCCGACTCCGCGGGCTGGCATTCATGGGTGGCCCAGCTGCGACGTGTGTTCGCCGCGGCCGACGATGCCTGCCGCGCGCTCGCCCGGCTGCTCGCCGAGACGGCGGGCCGCGCGCCACCCTCGCGACGCTGGTTCGGCCGGTGATCGTTGGCATCGGCATCGATCTCGTGGAGGTCGAGCGCATGCGCCGCCTGCTCGATCGCAAGGGCGAGCGCGCCCTGCTGCGGCTGTTCACCGAGGGCGAGCGCGCTTACGCTGCCACGCATCCCGAGCCGGCGCGCCAGCTTGCCGCGCGTGCCGCCGCCAAGGAAGCCGCGTTCAAGGCGCTGGCGGGAAACGACCTCGCCCGCGCCATCGGATGGCGCGAGCTCGAGGTGGTCTCCCGGACCCACCAGTCCCCCATTCTCCTGCTTCACGGCCGGGCCCACGATCGCGCCAGCGAGCTGGCCGTGGTGCGGGTGCACCTCTCGCTCACGCACACCGACGTGAGCGCCGCGGCGTTCGTCGTCGCCGAACGGGCTTGACCAGAGGGGCTGACGAATCCCTAGCTTGCGCCAATGAATCCCGATAACTTTCCT
>JBBQDE010000331.1:0-3783 GCA_038319425.1 Gemmatimonadales bacterium | reverse complement strand
CGTCTGCTTCCGCTACACACCGCCCGATGCGAGCGAGAGCGAGCGGGAGTGCCTCAATGCGGAGATCCTGCACCGGGTGAACGCGAGCGGTGAGGCGTATCTCTCCCACACGAAGCTCGATGGCCGCTACGTCCTCCGCCTCGCGGTCGGCAACATTCGGACGGAGATGCGCCATGTGGAGCGCGCGTGGGTGCTACTGCGGGAAGCCGCGGCAGCCATAACCTGATGCCCCGCGCATCGAATGTCGGTCGCCGAGACCATCGGATTCCCAGCTGAACCGAGTAGCAGGTACCCAGTACTGCCGGTGAATCATCGCGGCCGTACGTACGTTCGTCGCCCAACGAGCCAGCTACCGAGCCTTGCGAGCCACCGCGCGCTCTTCCGTCGTCGCGAACGAGATGCTGCCGCCACCGAGCATCCGCGCCGTCTGTTCGGCGATGCGCCGGCGGCGCATCATGAAGAACAGGACGACCGCGAGAATCGCCGCGAGCAGGGCGAGCCGAACGTCGAGACGATGCGCGAAGTCGAGGACGCGCAGCGCCATGCCGCCGGCGGCGAACCCGAGGTAGCCGAACGCCGCGGCCCACACCCAGCAGCTGATGCCGCTGGCCACCACGTACTGCGACAGCGAGAGTCGGGCGGCGCCGCACGCGATCGGCAGGGGCAGCCGTAACCCGTAGGCGAATCGGATCGCCAGCGCGGACCGCCACGGATGCCGTCGCACGATCGTCAGCGCGCCGGTGAGCAGGCGGCGCCGGTCGGGCCAGCGCTCGCGCACCCAGTCGATGCGCCAGCGGCCCACGAAGTAGAGCGCGATCGACGCGATCCAGGTGCCGATCGCCACCGCGACGATCACGCCGATCAGTCCGGCGCGCCCATGCCGCACCGCAATGCCGCCGAGTATCGGGTTCGCTTCCTCGAACACGATGCTCGTGGCTCCGAGCGCCGCGTACTTCCACAGGCGCTCCAGCAGCGGAATGTCGTGCAGCTGCCGGATCACCGGCGCGGCGGCTTGAAGTACGAGCGCTAGAATACGACTCCTCCCGAGGGCGATGGTGCGCGACCATCCTTGCGCGGTCCGTGTCTATATATCGTCACCCGTCCGTCGCCTCGCCACCGAACCCCGGGGTATGCCGGCTCCCAGCATGACTGTTCGCGGCAGCGGAGGACACATCGGTGAAGATCGTCCTTCCCGGCGGCTCGTGGCCGCTCCCCGCGCGGCGCGACGCCGCCGCTCGGGCTGATCGCACCCGGCCAGACCGGATGGTGGCTACCTTTCGCACGTCGCTCTCAGTTGCCGTCGAACAGCAGCAACGCGGCCGCAAAGGCGATGAAGAGTAGCACGAGGCACCCGCAGCCGGGACTTCTCGGGATCCACCTGGGAAGGCGAGGCATGCCGGCAAGCTAGCGGCAGACCGCGCCGCCCACGATCCACCTCAGTCGGGACTACGCCATGTTCGACGCGAACTATTTCCGCACCGTGCTCCAGCGCGACATCGAGGCGGCGGGAGGCAGTCCGATCATGGAGGTGCTGCTCGAGGGCGGCCACGCGTACCGCGTGCGGAGCGTGACGGCGGTGGAAGACGAGCGGGTGACCTTCGAGGCGTATCAGATGAAGGGCGACCTCGCGCATCAGCGTCCGCGCTTCGGCCAGAGCTCCGCCGCGCCCTACGAGACGTTCCGCGTCGTCGTGTCCACCGCGAGCATCGTCGCCGTGGTGTTCGATCCCTCGCCCAACGCGCCGAAGAGCCGTCCCGGCTTCGCCTGACCGGAGCGCCGCGATGGCTGATCCCGGACGCGTCGTCGTCGTCAACGCCGGATTCGCGCTCTGGCAGGGCGGCCGTTGCGTCGCCGCCGCGCGGTGGAGCGACATCCAGCGTTTGCGCGCCTATCACCGCGCCACTGCGGGCGACGCGCTCCACCTCGGCGTCGAGCTCGTGGACGGCTCCGTGATGGAGCTGCACGAGGCCGCGCCCGGCTTCGATTTGTACGTCGACCGGGCCACCGTCACGCTGGCCGGAATGCTGCCCTATCGTGACTGGCATCACACTCTCGCGGCCGCCGATCCGGACGCGGCGGGAGTCGTGCTGTTCGAGCGAAAAGCGCGGCGTTACTAGTCGTCGCGTTCGGGCGTCTCCGGTACTCGCGGGCGTTGCTCGCGCATGGATGCCACCCGCCGCAGCCGCCCCACGATCATGCTCATTCGCCGACTCCTGCTGCTCGCCGTGTCGAGCGCGTCCCTCGCCTGCACCGTCTCCCCGCTTCCGTCGTCCTCTCCCGCTCCGTCGGGCAGCAACGCCGAGGCCGAGGAGCCGCGCGTCAGGGCCGTCGTCGACCGGTACCTGCATGGGCTCAAGTTCAACGACGTCGCGAGCCTGCGCGCCGCGTTCGCGCCCGACGCGAAGCTGGTCTGGGTGAAGCGGGACGGAACCACCGGCCAGTTGACGCAGGCCGACTGGTACAAGGGGTTCGCGGCGAGCGCCGGCAAGGAAGAAGAGGGCGACCTCACCATCGCGTCGATCGATGTCACGGGCGACGTCGCCGCGGTCAAAGTGGTGGAGACGTATCCGAAGGAGGTGTACGTCGACTACCTCAACCTCGTGCGCGGCGGCGGCGAATGGCGCATCATGAACAAGGTCTACACCAGCTGGTCGCGGTAGTCGCGCGCCGTTCGCGTCATCAGCCAGTCGCGGCTCGTCTCATGCCGCGGCCACGGCCGAAGTCCGTGTGATCTGCATCGCCGGACTCGGCAGGTCGGCATCGGACTTGCTCCGACGTGACGCATGCGAATCCGACCCACTCTCCATCGCGCGGCACGGGCCAGCGTCCTGCTCGGTGTCCTGATCGTCACGGCCTGCGTCGAGGTGCACGATGCCTCGGACGAGGCCGCGAAGAAGGCCGGGGACAGCGCGGGAGGTGCAGTGTACATCGGCGATGCGAAGCCCAACGCGGCCGCCCCGTCGCCCGACACCTACGGCGCCGACAGCGCCACGCCGGTACGCGGCTTCGGACCGACGCAGATCGACTCGGCCCTGCGCACCGACTCGACGCGAATGCTCGAGGTGATCGATTCCACGCCGGCGGCCGTGCCCACCAACCTCGATCTCGTCGTGCTCCAGCGCGAGCTCGTCGTACCCCTCGCCGGCATCGCGAAATCGGCGCTGCACGACACCTATGACGAGATGCGAGGCGGCACCCGCAAGCACGAGGCGCTCGACATCCTGGCGCCGCGCGGCACCACGGTGCTCTCCGCCGCGCCGGGCCGCGTGCTCAAGCTGTTCAACAGCAAGACGGGTGGGCTGATGATCTATGCCGCCGACTCCAGCGAAAAGTTCATCCTGATGTACGGCCATCTGGACGCGTATCAGCCCGGACTTGCGGACGGCCAGCCGCTGCGACGCGGACAGCAGCTCGGCATCGTGGGCACCACCGGCAACGCGGCGCCGACTGTGCCGCACCTCCACTTCGCCATCGCCCGCTCCAGCGACGTGACGCAATGGTGGAAGGGCCTGCCGGTGAATCCCTATCCGCTGCTGAAATGACGCGAGACTGATGGTGAAGGGTGAAAAGGAAAAAGTGAAAAGGTGAAAAGGTGAAAAAGTGAAAAAGCACACCCACGGTGTGCCCTTTTACTTTCACGCGCCACGTTCTCACCTTCTCCCTTCTCAGTCTTTCCTTCTCATCCTCTCACCTTCTCACCTTCTCACCTTCTCTCACCTGTCGTACCGGATCGCCCGCACACGCTTGAGCAGAAATGCGACCGTCACCGCCGTCGCCACGACC
>JBBQDE010000330.1:0-3786 GCA_038319425.1 Gemmatimonadales bacterium | reverse complement strand
GAGCGCGCGAAGATCATGCATCGTCGTGATCCCGCCGGATGCGAGCACCGCATGCCGCGTGTGCCCGACCACATCGTCCATCAGCGCAAGGTCGGTGCCCATCATTTGTCCCTCGAGGTGAACGGCCGTCACGAGCAGGCCGGCGAGTTGATAGTCGTTGAGCGCCACGGTGAGCTCGATGATCTCGAGCGGCTGCACGCGCGACCACCCGTGCGTGACGATCAAGCGGCCGCGTACGTCCGCCGCCACGATGATCCGCTCTGGAAATGCCGAGCACGCCGCGGCGAGCCAATCGCGATCCTCGACCGCACGCGTACCGACGGTCACTCGGTCGGCGCCCTCCGCGAGCAGGCGCTCGATCGCATCGAGCTCGCGCACGCCTCCACCGACCTGCACCGATGCCGGCGTCTCCCGGATCAGCTGGCGCACGAGCGCCGCATTGCTGCCGCGGCCGGTTGCGGCGTCGAGATCGACCACATGCAGCCGATGAAAGCCGATCTCGACCCATTCGCGCGCTACCGCGATCGGATCGCCCAGCCGCACGCGCTCGGCGGCATATTCACCGCCCACGAGCTGCACGCATGCGCCTTCGCGGAGGTCGATTGCTGGGATCGCGATCATGAGCGACGGTCCGCCTGCTGGAAAAATGTGCGGAGAAAGCGCACTCCGGAGGCGCTGCTCTTTTCCGGGTGAAATTGCACGCCGACCACGTTCCCGTGCCGCACCACCGCGGGAAAACGGTCGCCCTCGTGCGTGCTCCACGCTCGCACGCAACGCGCGTCGGCCGGGCGGCACACGAAGCCGTTGGCGTAGTAGGCGACGCCGAGCGGCGCGTCGTCGAACAGGGCATCGCGCGATTCCTCGAGCGCGTTCCATCCGATCTGAGGAACGCGCCGCGCCTCGAGCCGCGTCACGCGGCCGGAAAAAATCCCGAGTCCGACGCCGTCACCTTCATCGCTGCCGTCGAACATCAACTGCATGCCCAGGCAGATGCCGATCGCCGGCAGGCCGGCCTCGAGCGCGGCGCGCATCTCATCGCGGCCCGGCGCGAGCCGCTGCGCGGCCGCGCCGAACGCGCCGACGCCCGGCAGCACCAGCGCGTCCGTGTCGCGCACGGCCGCCGCGGCATCCGTGTCGACACGGACAGTGACGTGCGGCGACGCGATGGCCTTGAGCAGCGAGTGGAGATTGCCCGCGCCATAGTCGAAGACGGAGACTCTCACGCGCCGAGACCATCCAGCTCGGTGAGCAGGCGATCCATCATCGGCCACGGACCGACGGTGATCCGGAGCGCTGAGCCGAACGTCGGGAGGGAGTCGAACGCCCGCACCGCCACGCCGCGCTCGCGCAATCGTGCCGCGATCGTGCAGGCGTGGGGCGTGGGCACGAACAGAAAGTTCGCCGCCGATGGTGCCACGACGAAACCGCGACGGACAAGCTCGCCCGACAGGCGCTCGCGCACCTCGTTCGATTCCGCCACCGTGTCGCGCACCCACGACATGCCCGTCGACAACAGCGCGACGGCGGCGCGTTCGGCCAGCGCGTTCACCTTGTACGGGCCGCGCGCCTTTTCCACCTCGGCCACCATCGCCATGGAGCCGAGGCCATAGCCGATTCGCAGTCCCGCCAACCCGAACGCCTTGGACATCGTGCGCGTGATGAGCAGCCGGTCGCTCGCGGCGAGCAGATCGACGCAGCTCGCTCCGGCGAATTCCGCGTACGCTTCGTCGAGGATGACGATCCCGGCCGCGGCGCCGACGACGCGCTCGATGTCCGCGCGCGCGATCGACGTCGAGGTCGGGTTATTGGGCGAGCAGATGTACGTGATTCGCGCGCGCTCGGCGAGCAGCGCGTTTACGTCGATCGAATAGTCGGAACGCAGCGGGATACCGACGGGCACGAGTCCGCTGACGCGGGCGAAGGTCGGGATCATTGAGAAGCTCGGGTCGGGATACGCGACCGTGTCCCCAGGATTGCCATACGCGCGCATCGCCGAGTCGAGCACGTCGTCCGAGCCGCATCCCGTTACGATCATCGAGTCGTCGACGCCGAGATACGAGGCGAGCGCGCGCTTGAGCTCGCCGCAGTAGGCCGACGGATAGCGAGCTGCCAGAGTCGCGCTGGCGATCGCCATGCGCGCGGCAGGTGGCATCCCCCAGAGATTCGTGTTGTCGCTCAGATCGATTTCGCACGGCGTCTCATCCGGCGAGTAGACGGACACGTCCCGAAATCGCGTGCTCATTGTGGCTGCCCCCATGCGCGTGCGGCCGCCGCGTGGGCCGGCAGTCCCTCGGCATCGGCGAATACGCCGACGTCGGCCGCCATGCGCTCGGCCGCTTCGGGTGACACGCGCTGATAGGTCGTCCACCGCACGAAGTCGAGCGTGGACAGTCCGGAGTACAGCCGTGCGAGGCCGCCTGTCGGGAGCACGTGGTTTGCGCCGGTCATGTAGTCGCCAAACGCGACGGAGCTCGACGCACCGACAAAGACAGTGCCGGCGTTGCGAAGGCGATCGAGCACCGCGCGCGCATCGGCGGCGACGACCATCACGTGCTCCGGCGCGTACGCGTTCGCGAAGTCGATCGCGTCGTCGATCGTGCGCGCCGAGAGCACCGCGCCGCGCGCGAGCAGCGCCTGCTCGATGATCGCGCGCCGGGGCTGCGATGCCAGCAGTCGCGCGAGCTCGGCGACGATGCGGTCGCGAAGTGCGTCACCCAACACCACTGCCACAACAGCCGCCAGCGGATCGTGCTCCGCCTGTGCCAGCAGCTCGCGCGCGATGCTCGTCGCGTCCGCGGACTGATCGGCGATCACCAGAAGCTCGCTCGGACCGGCGGGGCAATCGATGCCGACCGCGGACGCCAGCTGCGCTTTCGCCTCCGCGACGTAGGCGTTTCCCGGGCCGACGACCCGGTCGACGCGAGGTACGGACTCCGTGCCGCATGCCATGGCCGCGATCGCGCCGGCGCCGCCCAACGAGAAGACGCGATCGACGCCTGCGAGTGCCGCGGTCGCGAGTACGACCTGCGACGGAGCGCCATCGCGCGAGGGTGGCGAGCACAGGATGACCTCGCCCACGCCCGCCACGCGAGCCGGAATCACTCCCATCAGGACGCTGCTCGGGTACGCGGCGCGTCCTCCCGGCGCGTACACGCCGACGCGCGCCAACGCATCGGCGCGTCGCCCGACGACGATGCCGGGCTCGGTTTCCAACTCGACGTTCGGCGGGAGAAAGGCGCGGTGCGCCCGTTCGATGTTGTCGCGTGCGCGCTCGATCGCCCGGCGGAGCGACGGATCGAGCGCATCCACGGCCCGCTGCCACGCCGCGCGCGGCACCTCGAGCCGGTCGAGCGCCACGCCGTCGAGCTCGTGGGCCAGCTGTCGCAACGCCTCGTCGCCGTCGCGTCGCACGCGCGCGATGATCTGCGCCACGCGCGCTCGGACGGCGTCGTCCACGCCCATCGCGCCGGCCGGCCCGGCCGCGCGATTCAAGATCGCGGCGCGGTCCGCGGCCGGGAGCGCATCGAGCGCGCCCAAGGCGCGCAGCAGCGGAGCCGAGGCTGTCGCACTCACGGCATCAGCCGTTCGATGCGCGTCACCAGAATTCCTTCGGCGCCGAGTTTCTTGAGGTCGGCGATGGTGCGATAGATCGCCTTCTGCGCGACGACCGCGTGCACCGCCACGTGCGTTCCGCCGTTCATGATGTCGATCACCGTCGGGCCATTGAGCCCGGGAAGCACGCGTCTGATCGCGT
The DNA here is from genome assembly GCA_038319425.1 of Gemmatimonadales bacterium. Lineage (GTDB taxonomy): Bacteria > Gemmatimonadota > Gemmatimonadetes > Gemmatimonadales > Gemmatimonadaceae > AG11. The sequence continues at coordinate 32 of JBBQDE010000330.1, read as the reverse complement.
CGAGCTGCGCGCGCGGCGCGTTCGCCATGAGG
>JBBQDE010000329.1:0-3788 GCA_038319425.1 Gemmatimonadales bacterium | reverse complement strand
GAGGTGGTGCTCGGCCTGGCGATGTTCGGCATCCTGTGGCGGCTCCGCCGCCACGCGCATTCACCGGGCTGGCTGTTCGGTCTGTACTGTGCGCTGGCCGGCGTGGAGCGCTTCATCGTCGAGTTCTTCCGCGCGAAGAGCGACATGATCGGGCCTGTCACGTCCGCCCAGGTGGTGGCGCTCGGCGTGGCAGCGGCGGGGGTGCTGCTGCTCACGTGGCGCCGTGCGCCGATCACCCCGGTGCCCGCACCGGCACGCTGACCTTCGATACCCGGAGCCTGTCAATGCCCACGATGAAGCTCGTTCGTCCGGACGCCACCGAGTATGCGCCGTTCTACGCCCGCTACGTCGCGGGTGTGCCGGAGCAGGACGTCGTCGCGACGCTCCGCGACTCCGGCCGCGAGATCGTGGCGGCGCTCGCCGCGATCCCGGAATCGCGCGGCGGATTTCGCTACGCCCCGGAGAAGTGGACGGTGCGCGACGTGATCGGCCACATGATCGACGCCGAGCGCATCTTCGGCTATCGCGCGCTGCGCCTCGCGCGCGGTGATGCGACGCCCCTCCCCGGCTTCGAGGAGAACGACTACGCACGCGCCGCGGCCGCCGATGCGCGCACGCTGGCCGACCTGACCGACGAGCTGGGCGTGGTGCGCGACGGCACGGTGCGGCTGTTCGCGTCGTTCCCCGACGACGCGTGGACGCGACGCGGCGTGGTGAACGGCCGCGACGTGAGTGTGCGAGCCCTGGCCTACATCACCGCAGGCCATACGCGCCACCATTTCGACGTGCTGCGGGAGCGCTACCTCAAGGCGTGACCGGTCACGTCATGACGCCCCACTCCACCGATCAGTACTCGTTCCGTTCCGCGACGCCGGCCGACGTGCCCGCCGTCCTGGGCTGCATTCGCGGCCTGGCGGAGTACGAGCGGCTGGCCCACCAGTGCGTGGCCACCGAAGCGCTGCTGCGGGAAACGCTGTTCGGCGATGCGCCGGCCGCCGAGGTCGTCCTCGCGTCGACTGGCCGCGAGACGGCGGGGTTTGCGCTTTGGTTCCGGAGCTACTCGACTTTTCTTGCCCGCCCGGGGATCTATCTGGAGGACCTGTTCGTCTTCCCGGAGCACCGGGGGCGGGGACTGGGGCGGCGTTTCCTTGGGCACCTCGCGCGCGTGGCGCTCGAGCGCGGCTACGGGCGCGTGGAGTGGGCCGTGCTGGACTGGAACAGCGATGCAATCCGGTTCTACCAGTCCCTGGGCGCGGTACCGATGGCCGACTGGACGACGTACCGGCTGAGCGGTGAGGCGCTCGCCGAGCTCGGCGCTCACTCGCGGTAGCCTCGGCGGCGTGCGTCTTGCCGCACATGAGAATGGAGGCGATACTGGCGAACAGGCGGTCGTCTCCGTCCGCCCAGTGCTGCTCGAGAGGGCCCCACCATGCGCCTCTGGCTTCAGAGTTATGCACCCACTACGGCGGCGACGCCGAGCGCCATGCTCAGCGTCGCGGCGCACGTCGTCCTGATCGGAGCGGCGGCTCTCGGGACCGGCGGCCGGTCGCTGCCGGACGTCGACGACGTTACGCAGCGCATCTATTTCCTGCCGCCGCCCGATCGCATGCCGGCGAGCCAGGCGCTCGCCGAGCGGATCCGATTCGTCGACGTGGGCAACGGCGCGCGGGTCACCGGCTTGCCGAGCGCCACCGGCATGCCGGCGAGCAAACCGAAGCCGGTCCAGGATCAGGGAGGGAAGGGCGTCGAGGGCACCGATCCGACCGACCAGCCGTCCTCGACGCCCGTTCCGTCGGAAGACTCGGTCTACTCGATCCTGAACGTGGAGGAGGGCGCCGTGCGGTCCGAGGGGAGCGCGGCGCCGATCTATCCACCGGAGCTGATCGAGAAGGGGGTGGAGGGCGGCGTGCTGACGAACTTCGTGATCGACACCACGGGGCGCGCAGACTCGACGTCGATCGTCATTCTCCAGTCGTCGCATCCGCTCTTCGTGCAGTCCGTGAGGACGGCGATCCCGGGCATGCGCTTCTCGCCGGCCATGGTGCAGGGGCACAGGGTGCGGCAGATGGTGGAGCAGCGATTCCAGTTCCGCATCACGCCGCCGGTGGTGGTCGCGCCGGCCGAGCACACGCGGGCGAACCCGACGCCGTGACGGCGCGCGCCGTCCCGGCGTCGCGCGAGTCCTCTCGCTTCCGTCCCGCCGCGCTCACCTTTCTCCGCGGCCTGCGCCGACACAACGATCGCGAGTGGTTCGAGGCGCACCGGGCGGCGTACGAGGACGACGTGCGCGCTCCGCTCGCGGCGCTCGTGGAGGAGGTGGACGTGCGTCTCGCGTCGTCGGCGCCCGAGATCGTCGGCGACCCGAAACGGTCGCTCTTCCGGATTCACCGCGACGTCCGCTTCTCGAGCGACAAGTCACCGTACAAGACGCACGCCGCCTGCTGGTTCTATCACGGCGACGCGGGACGCGGGGTTGGAAGCGCGACGACCGCGCACGGCGGCGCGGGCTTCTATTTCGACATCGGGCCGACCACGAGCACGATCGGCGGCGGCATCTGGATGCCGCCGCGCCCCACGCTGGCGCGCATCCGCGAACGGATCGACGAGGAGCCGGCGTCCCTTGCCCGTGTGCTGCGTGCGCCGACGCTGCGCCGCTACGGCGGACTCGCCGAGGAGGCGATGCTCGCGCGCATGCCGCGCGGATACGACGCCGACCATTCGGCGGCCTCGCTGCTGCGCCATCAGTCGTTCACGCTGGGGCGCGAGCTGACGGAGCGAGAGCTGTTCAGCCCGCGACTGCCGGATCTGCTGGCACGCGAGTACGTGCGCATCCTGCCACTCGTGCGCTGGTTGAACGGCGCGCTCGGCCTGCGCATGCTCGCGCGACGTTGACACGGCCCGTAGCTTCGGTGCCATGACGTCCGGCGCTCCAACCAGCACCATCGGCCTTCGCCGTGCCACCCCCGCCGATGCCGCGCGCCTCGCCGCCTTCGCGGCCACGGCGTTCTCGGACACCTTCGCGGCGCAGAACCGCCCGGAGGACATGGCGGCCTACCTGGCCGAGGCGTTCGGCGAACCCCTGCAACGGGCGGAGCTCACCGATCCGCACAGCACGGTGTTTGTCGCCGAGCGTGACGGCGACGTCGTCGGCTACGTGATGCTGCGTGACGGGCCGGCTCCCGCCTGCGTGAACGACACGAGCGCCATCGAGATCGCGCGGCTCTACGCCGGCCAGCGGTGGATCGGCGCCGGCATCGGCGCGTTGCTCATGCAGCGCTGCCTCGTGGAGGCCGCCTCGCGCGGACGCCGGACGATCTGGCTCGGCGTGTGGGAGCGGAACGCCCGGGCGATCGGGTTCTACCAGCGCTGGCACTTCACCATCGTCGGCTCGCATCCGTTCCAGCTCGGCAGCGACCGGCAAAACGACCGCATCATGTCCCGCCGCGTAGCCATGGAAGGGTGAGCATGCGACACACCGTCAAGCTGCAGGGCGTGATCGTCGGACATTCGGATCTCGAGCAGCGCGACGTCACGTCGCGGCGCGCGTGGGGACGCTTCCGTCCGGGGCTGGGCTACGAGCTCGTGCAGCCGATCTTCCAGCTGTTCACCGAGGCCGTCCCCCTGCCGGGTGGCGAGCCGCGCGACGAGGACAAGCTGGCACTGTATCTCGACGCGCGCGACAAGCTGGGGCTCGTGCTGGTGGATGCGGCGGGGAGGACGATCGGCACGTCCGCCATCCACATCGCGGACTACAGCGAGAATCGGGGCAGAGACGCGATCGAGCTCGA
>JBBQDE010000328.1:0-3792 GCA_038319425.1 Gemmatimonadales bacterium | reverse complement strand
CGATCGAGAAGATCACGGGGCTGTCGCGGGTCGAGCCCAAGCGGCCGGATTGCGACGGGCGTCTCGTGCTCGAGGGCGGCGGCATCGAGACCGACGGGGCGGGCACGCTTCTCGTGACGGAGGAGTGGCTCCTCTCCGACGTGCAGGTGCGGAACCCGGGTCTGGACCGATCCGGCTACGAGCGCGCCTTCCGCGATCACCTCGGCATTCGCGAGACGATCTGGTTGGGCGAGGGCTGCGTCGGCGACGACACGCACGGACATGTGGACGACATCGCGCGCTTCGTCGCGCCGGGGGTGATCGTGCTCGCGTACGAGGACGACCCCGCCGATGACGAGAACCACCGCCGTTCGGTGGACAACATGCGGCGGCTCGAGCTGGCTGGCGCCGCGCGCGGCGTGTTGAAGGTCGTGAAGCTCCCGTACCCGCGCCCTGTGACGATGAACGGCGATCGGCTGCCGGCGAGCTACGCGAACTTCTACATCGCCAACGGCGTCGTCCTCGTGCCCACGTTCAACGACCGAAACGACCGCGCTGCGCTGAACGCGCTGGCCGAGCTGATGCCGAATCGCCATGTGGTCGGGGTGCACGCGGTTGACCTGGTGTGGGGGTTCGGCACCCTGCACTGCCTGATCCAGCAGGAACCCCGCGCACGGGCATAGCACCCGGGTGTGTCGGTCTGCTCCGTGCACCCACCGCCCATATGAAGATCACCCTGTTGAGTGACGACGCCATCCGACTCGAGCCGATGCCCGGCGCGCTCACGATCGAGGCGGCGTCCTCGGAGATGAACTACTCCCCCTTCCACATGCTCGCGAGCAGCCTGGCGACGTGCACCTATTCGGTGCTCAACTCGTGGGCGGTGCACGCGAAGGTCCCGGTCGACGATCTCACGCTCGAGGTGCAGTGGCGATTCGCCGACGATCCGCACCGGGTCGGCGACATCGGCGTGATCTTCGACTGGCCATCGCTGCCCGCGAGCCGCTTCACGGCCGCCAAGCGCGTCGCGGCGATGTGCACCGTGCACGCCACGCTCATGCATGCGCCCGAGATCAGCATCGTGTCGGCAAGCGAGCTGCCGGCGCACGACCACGAGTCGACCGAGCAGGCGCAGACCACTCCAGCCGGGGCCACGTCGTGAGCGTCCCCGTGGTGCGATTCACCGTCGCCGGCCAGGAGACCGCGAGCCGGGGGCTCGATCGCGCCTACACGGTGGTATTCGACGGCGACTGCAAGGTGTGCACGCGACTCTCACGCGTACTGCGCGACTGGGATCGTGGGCACGAGCTGGAAGTCGTATCGTCGCAGCACCCGGGCGTCGCGGCGCGCTTTCCCTGGATTCCCGCGCGCGCCTATGCCGACGCGCTGCAGCTCATCGCCCGGGACGGCACCACGTGGCAGGGAGCCGCGGCCATCGAGGAGCTCCTCCTCGTGCTGCCTCGCGGCCGGCTCATCGCCTGGATGTTCAAGATTCCGTACGTCCGCTCCATCGCCGACCGCTTCTACCGCTGGTTCGCTCGCAACCGCTACCGGCTCGGTTGCGGCTCGCACTGCCAGTCGCGGCCCCTGGATGTCATGTGGGCCGACGCCGAGCGGGACGGCTGACGCTCAGCGCCCAGCCTCGATCTTCTCGGCATTCTCCTCCCGCTTTCCGCGCAGCGTCACCTCGGCGAGCCAGCTCTCGACCTCCCTCGCTTCCGCCTCGTCGAGTGATTGGCTGTCGTGTTCCACCCCGGCGGCCGACGCGCCGCCGCTGCGCTCCACCATCGCGTCCACGACCTGTTCCCACGTGTGATCCTGCAGCCGGTCACCGAGGGCGCGCATCGCGATCAGGTCCAGAATGTTCGCCGGCCGATCGAACACTTCTACCTGGAAGCGCACCATCCCACCCGCACGGTCGCAGCGAAAGCGCACCGCCCCGGCGAGGGGATGCCCTTCGAGCGTGAGCAGGGTGGCATGCGTTCGATCGAGCTCCGCGACGCGTACCTGGACATGTCCGCGCATTGGGAGCGAGAGCGTGATCGTCTCGCCTTCGTCGATGAGGCCCGTCATTCCCGGCTCCGGCGCCGCTTCGACGAACACCGGCGTGACCTCGTTGAAGCTGGTGCGGAACAGGGCGAAGAGCTCCTCCGGCGAATGCCGGCACGACGCAATGTCCGCCCAGAAGCGCTTTCGCGTGAGCGTGCCGATCCCGTCGGACGGCAGCTGCACCGCCTGCGTATCGGCGAGACGTCGCAGCCCTTCATCGAGTGGCGTCGGCGTTACGCCGAGCACCGCGTCGAGCGCGTTGATGCCTCCCGGCGCGATGGCGTTGCCCTCGTGCAGCATTGTCACCTGCTGCTCGTTGAACGACATGTCCCAACCGACGAGGGACACCATCTTCGCACCTACGGTGGCGAGAAAATCTGGCACCGACACGCCGTGCACCTCGCGGCCGGTGATGCGGCCGAAGCGCGCCAGCAGATCGTTCTGTGACGTGAGCTCCGGCCCGGCGATGTCGAGCTCGCGCCCACCAAGATCCGTGCGCTCCACCACGTTCGCGAGCGCGGCCGCGGCGTCTTCCCACCACACCGGCTGAATCGGCTGGTCGCCGTCGCCGATCCTCGGGATCACGGGACTCGGGCTGCGCACCATGCGCAGCAGCAGTGAGATCTGTTCGTCGCCCGGGCCGTAGACGTTCCCCGGACGCGTGATGACCCACTGCCCGCCACGGAACCGGCGCACCAGCGCTTCGGCCTCGCGCTTCGACGCGTGATAGCCTGACTTGCCCGTCGGCGCGCCCAGCGACGACACGAAGATGAAACGCGTCACACCCGCGCGTTCCGTCTCCGCCAGAATGTTGGCCGTGCCCCCCACATTCACGTCGGCGAAGGTGGCGGCGTCGCTTTCGTCGACGATCCCCACCATGTGGAGCACGACATCGCATCCGGTCGCCGCGCCGCGGATCGAGTCGGCGTTCGACACGTCGCCGTCGCGCGCCACCACGCCGGATGGCCACTGCCGCGCGTCGGACGACGCGTGCCTCGACAGCAGCACCACGCTGTGCCCGCGGACGAGGAGCGCCGTCACCGTCCCCGTTCCCACCACCCCGGTCCCGCCTGTCACGAGAATCTTCATGACTCCCAGGAAGGCAGGTAGGGTGCCAGTCGTGTTACCGCCCGTGACGGAAGGACATACGGTCTCGTCAATCTCTCCCAACCGGCTGCGCCGCCGCTCGCGACGTGTCGCCCCCCAAGCCCGCTCTCCGTGCCGAAGCGACTCCTGATTCTTGCCCTCCTCGCGGCGTGCTCGCGCGGCGAGCCGCAGTCGATGACCTTCGGGGCAGCCGGCCCCTGGCAGCAGGGGTACGGGCTGATGAACCGCAAGGGAATCGAGCTCGCGGTCGCGGAGATCAACGCGCGACCGGAGCGGCAGGGCCAGCCTCTCAAGATGGTCTATCGCGACGACGAGGGAGACGGGCAGAAGGCCAGCCGCATCGCCCAGGAGTTCGTCGATTCCACCGCGATCGTCGCCGTCGTGGGGCACGTGAACTCCGGCGCGATGGTATCCGCCGCCCAGGTGTACGACGGCCATCTGGCGGCTGTGGCAACGACCGCCACGTCACCCGCGCTCACCGGCATCTCCCCGTGGGCGTTTCGCGTCATCTCGAGCGACTCGGCCAATGGCATCGACATCGCCCGGTTTGCGACGCGCATGGGACTCAAGCGCGCCGCGATCCTCTACGAGAACAACACCTACGGCCGCGGGCTGGCCGAGGCGTTCAAGCGCGGCTTCAAGGGCGAGGTGATCTGC
>JBBQDE010000327.1:0-3802 GCA_038319425.1 Gemmatimonadales bacterium | reverse complement strand
CTTGGCCTTCGCGTTGATGCTCGGTGCGTGCGCTTCATCCGCCGTCACGGCGGAAAAGCGGGAGTCCAATCTCATCTCCCGGGCTGAGCTCGAGGCGGCCGGAAGCGTCACGGTGTACGACGCCGTGCTCCGGCTGCGGCCGACTTTTCTCCGGTACCGTGGACCCACGTCGCTTATCAACGCGTCAGCGCGCATGCACCCCGTCGTCTTCCTCAACGACGTTGAATACGGCGACCTCGAGTCGCTTCGTCGTCTGCCGGCGTCTGGCGTCGAGGAGGTACGTTTCTATCCCGGCCCCGAAGCCGTCACGAGGTACGGAAGTTCATACGGCGTGGGCGCGATTGCCCTGAAGGCGAGGGTACGCTAAAGAAAAGCGCCGCGCGACTTCCGCGCGGCGCTTCTCGTCGGTGGCAAGGCCGGCAGTCAGTATTCCGGCCCCCACGAGATCTTGTTGCCGCAGTAGTCGCGTCGGAACCCCCGCTCCCACGCCCGGCCCGTGAACGGATCTGTGTAGATGCCCTTGTGTGGGTAGAAGCTGCCGGCGAACCAGTCGCAGATGCCGCCGGACACCTTTTCGCGCGCCCCGCTGCGCGGCGACGGGCCCGTGACCGCGAACTGCGCACTCGACCCCGTCCGGCCGTCCCCATCGATCTCGGCCACCTGGACGACGATGTCCTTTTCCGCGTTCATGGCCCCGAAGGGCACGCCCACCGCGGTGCGCGCCTCTCCCTCCGCCACGAGGCGGTAGGACGACGGTACACAGCCGCTGGCCTTCGCGCACGACGCCACGAACCACCAGTAGTAGTAGCGGCGCGCCTGCCCGTTCCCGACTGTAGCGGTGAATTGGGGGGCCCCAGGCGACGTCACCGCGTCGGGACCCTGGATCCGGACGGAGAGGGTATCCAGCGGGCCCACACGGGCACGGCCGAACCGGACGGGCGCAGGGGTAGGCGCGCGCGCGGCGTCGCCCTGCAGGATCACGGCGCCGGTCATGCCGGCGGCGGGGGGGCTGCCGGCGGTGGCGTGGCTGCACGCCGCCAGAACGACGACGTAGGACGACAGGACCAGACGGAGGGTGCTTCGCATGGTAGATCTCCAACGGGACAGTCACGACGGCAGGCTGCTTCGCTCTGCACGGGACAACGCTAAAGGCTGTGCCCGCTTGTTGAAGTGACTCCTATCACGGACCTGTCGCAACGTCCCGTGCGCTGTCCCGAACCGCGCGTGCAGCGAGTTAGCGGTAGCCGGCCGCCTGCATCTCAAACAGCTCTGAATAGAGGCCCCCAGCGGCCACCAGATGGTCGTGCGATCCCTCCTCGACCACATGCCCACCGCTCAGCACGATGATCCGATCGGCCATCCGCACGGTGGAGAATCGATGGGAGATCACCACAGCCATCCGCCCCGCCATCAGCTCGTTGAACCGGAGAAAGACCTCGTACTCGGCCCTCGCGTCGAGCGCCGCCGTCGGCTCGTCGAGGATGAGGAGCTGGGCCGAGCGCATGTAGGCTCGCGCGAGGGCGATCTTCTGCCACTCCCCGCCGGAGAGGTCCACCCCGTCGTCGAAGCGACGTCCGAGCATCTGCCGGTAGCCCTTCGCGAAGCGGGGGAGGAGGCTCGAGGCCAGGCTCCGGTCGGCCGCGTCCACGAGCGCCTCCGGTGGCACTCCCGGCATCTCCGTCGTGGCGTCGCGAGCGTGCTCCAGGTATGCCGTGACCCCCTGAATCTCGCCGACGCCGACATTCTCGTCGAAGCGCATGTCGTACCGCACGAAGTCCTGGAAGATCACGCCGATCGCCTCGCGCAGCGACGCAAGTTCATAGTCCCGCACGTCGATGCCGTCGAGCAGGATACGCCCTTCGCTCGCATCGTAGAGCCGCGCCAATAGCTTCGTGACCGTCGTCTTCCCCGCGCCGTTCTCGCCCACGAGCGCGATTCGCTCGCCCGGCACGATCGACAGGTTCACGTGGCGGATGGCCCAGCGATCGCTCCCGGGATACCGGAAACCGACATCCTCGAACACGAAGCCCGTGCGGATGGGAACGGGTACGCGCGCCGCCCCCTCCTTCGACCGGATCGTCGGCACCATCTCGAAGAAGACGAAGAGGTCGCGCAGGTACAGGCTCTGCTCGTAGATGTCGCTCGCCGAGAGAAGGAGGCGCTGGATCAGGTCTCGGCTGCGTCCGAATGCGGCGGCGAGAAACGTGAGCGTGCCGAGCGTGATCGCCCCGCCGACGGCACTCACCAGGATGCTGGCGTAGGCGCCGTAGTAGCCGAGCGTGCCGACGATGGAGAGCAGGGCGCTGACGATCCCCTTCCGCACGCTCAGTCGCTTGTTCTCGTCGTAGTAGCGCTGCGCGAGCACGGCGTACCGGTCGCTGAGCCAGCCGGCCAGCCCGAACATCTGGACTTCCTTGGCCGTCGTGTTGCTCGCGCCCACGAAGCGCAGGTAGTCCAGCTCGCGCCGTTCCGGCGTCCACCGGAACAGCAGCGAATAGCTGAGCGACGCGAAGTGCGTCTCGCCCAGGAAGCTGGGCAGGATCGCGACGGCCAGCAGCACGAGCAGCCACGGATTGTGGACGACCAGCGCCGCGCCGAGCGAGAGCAGCGTGAGCAGATCCTGGCCCATCGCAAGCAGCATCGCGATCAGCCCGATCCGGCCCGTGGTCTGCCGGCGCGCGCGCTCGAGATGATCGTAGAATTCCGGATCCTCGAACTGCGCGAGATCCAGCGTGGCGGCGTGCCGCATCAGCCGGACGCTGATGTGGTTGGAGAAGAGATCGCCGAGCAGCGACTCCACCAGCGAGGACGCGCGGGCGAGGATCTCACCCACGATCACGATCCCGAGCTCCAGCGCGACCACGCGCCAGAGCGGCGTGAGTGATGCGCCTGGCGTGCGCGTGAGCGTGACCACCGCGTCGATGATGAGCTTCGCGGCCCAGAGCGATGCGACCGGCACGAACGCGCGCAGCAGGCGCAGCAACATCATCGCGAGCGTGAAGCCGCGGTGCGTCTCCCACACCAGGCGAAGCAGCTTGGGCAGATAGCGAAGCGCGGCCAGCCGCTCCCGCCACGTCTGCGGACGATCCTCGTCGGCCATCGGCCGCTTCATGCGGACCTGCGGAATGATCGGATGCGTCATGGTCCCAAGCTAATCGGCATGCGACGGCGTTCGTTCGCGGATGTTGCGCGTTGCCGTCATGGTGACGGCCGCCCAGCTTACGCCGCCATGTCCCTCACTCGTTCGCTCACCACGCTGTCGCTCGTCTTCATCCTGTACTTCAGCACATCCGGAGGCGCCTACACCACGGAGACGCTGGTGCGAGAGGTGGGACCGGGACTGGCGCTGCTCATCCTCGTGCTCGTGCCGCTGGTGTACTCGCTGCCCGAGATCCTCATCGTGGGTGAGCTCGCGAGCATGCTGCCGGAGGAAGGCGGGTATTATCGCTGGGTGCAGCGCGCGTTCGGGCCGTTCTGGGCGTTCCAGAATGGCTGGCTCACGTGGATGTATTCGCTCGTGGACATGGCGATCTACCCGAAGCTCTTCGTCACGTATCTGGCGTACTTCTGGCCTGGACTGCCCGCCGGTGGGATCTGGGCCGTCGGGCTCGTCGTCATCTGGGGTGCCACCGCGCTCAACCTGCGTGGCGCGGCGCGCGTCGGCCGCAGCTCCGTGATCGCGGGCACCTTCATCATCGCGGGCTTCGCCGCGCTCTCCGTCGCGGCGCTCGCACACGCCACACACGCGCCGTGGCAGCCGTTCGCCGCGCCGGGACGGGCGGGTACGAGCGGGCTGGCGGTG
>JBBQDE010000326.1:0-3813 GCA_038319425.1 Gemmatimonadales bacterium | reverse complement strand
AGATCGAAGCGGGCAAGGTGGAACTCGAGCTGTCGTCCGTCTCGCTGTACGACCTGGTGCACGACGTCCGGGAGACGCTCGAGAGCCGGGCGGCGGACCGCGGTCTGCTGATCACGGTCGACATGCCGGACCGGTGGATCGCATCGTCTCCCCTGATCGTCGTGACCGACCAACAGCGACTCAAGCAGGTTCTCATCAATCTGGTCGGCAACGCTGTCAAATACACTCAGCGCGGGACAGTCGTAGTGCGCGTCGTTGCCAGCGAGCGAGGCCGGCCCATCCGCATCGATGTGATCGACACAGGGCACGGGATCGCGCTGGACCGGATCGAACGGATGTTCGAGCCATTCGTGATCGGCGAGGTGCCCGCGGCCGGGGGCGAGTCGACGGGGCTTGGACTCGCCATCTCACGGTCGCTCTGCACGGCCATGGGGTACCAGCTCTCCGCGACGAGCGTGGTTGGGGAGGGGAGCACCTTCTCCATTCATCTTGGCACGGAACCGATTTCCGGCGCGTGGGGCACGCCGCTCCGCTCAGGCGGCGCAGCAGGACTGCACCCGATCCCCGCACGCGGACTCCCTCGTCGTCGCGAAGGCTGACGACTCGCCTCGGCCCGGAAGGCACGTTCGTGATCCTCGCACTGAGCAGCGCGCTGTCCGGGGAGTAGCTTCGAGCGACGCGGTCGACCAACATCAATCGCATGCCCAACCTGCTCGACGGCGCCGTTCCACTCGAAGCCCGCGACGTGCGGTGCGCCTACGCGGGCGTCGTCGCGCTCGATGGCGTGAGCCTGCACGTCACGCGAGGGCAGTGCGTCGCCCTCGTCGGCGAGAGCGGCGCCGGCAAGACCACACTGCTCCGCTGCTTCAACCGGATGGTCGTGCCCTTGGCGGGCGAGGTGCTCGTCGGCGGGGCGGACGTCGCGCAGCGGCCCGCGGCTGCGCTCCGGAGGCGACTGGGCTACGTACCGCAGCACGGCGGTCTCCTGCCTCACTGGACGGTGCTGCGCAACGCGGCGCTCGTTCCCGAGCTCCTCCACCAGCCCGATATCCCCAATGCGGCGCGGCGTGCGCTCGAGCTGGTCGGCCTGCCGCCTGACGAGTACGGCGCCCGGTTCCCGCACGAGCTCTCGGGCGGACAGCGGCAGCGCGTGGCGCTTGCCCGCGCGATCGCCGCCCGGCCCGGCGTGCTGTTGATGGACGAGCCGTTCGGCGCGCTCGACGCCATCAGCCGCTCGGAGCTGCAAGCCGTCTACGCCACGCTTCGGCGGGAGCTCGGCGTCACGACGCTGCTCGTGACGCACGACCTGCTGGAGGCGGACTTCCTCGCCGACGAGATCGCGGTCATGCGCACGGGCTGTATCGAGCAGCGCGGCACCCTTGACGGCATGCTGGCTGCCCCGGCCACACCCTACGTGGCGTCGCTGCTCGAGCGCGCGCTGGCCGGCGCACGACGCCGGCGCATATCGTGACGCGCCGGAACGCCGCGGCACTCGCGCTGCTCCTGTCACTGGTGGGCGGGCGAGCGGCACGAGCTCAGGCGGCGCGCGAGCAGCGAGCGCCCGTGGTCGTCGCGTCGAAGCCGTTCGGCGAGTCGTACCTGCTTGCCGAGATGTTCGCTCAGCTGCTCGAGGCGCGCGGGATGGCCGTGGAGCGGCGGCCAGGCCTGGGCAGCACCGAGATCACGTTCGGCGCGCTGCGCGCCGGCGCGGTCGACGTGTATCCCGAGTACACCGGCACCGGCCTGCTCGCCGTCCTCCACGACACACTGCCGTCCGACGTGCTCGCGGACCCGCGGCGCGTGTTCGCGCACGTCGCCGACGCGTTCGCGTCCCGCTACGGCGTGCGCTGGCTGCCGCCACTCGGCTTCGAGAACACGTTCGCCATCGCGGTGCGCACCGAGACGGCCGCCCGATACCGACTGCGCACGCTGAGCGATCTCGCGCGTGAGGGTGCGCACCTGACCGGTGGCTTCGATGGGGACTTCATCGAGCGGCCCGACGGGCTCGCGGGGCTCGCGCGCACGTACGGCGCCGGCATCCGGCCGCACACGGTCCATCCACTGCTCCCCGCGCTCAAGTATCAGGCGCTCGCGAGCGGCTCCGTCGACGTCATCGACGCATTCTCGACCGACGGGCTCCTCGAGCGCTACCATCTTGTCGTGCTCGAAGACGACCGGCATTTCTTCCCGCCGTACGAGGCCGCGGCGCTGTTGGGGCCGCGCATGGCGTCGCGGAGCGACGTCGTCGCCGCGCTCGCGCTCCTGAGCGGTCGGATCGGCGTCGGCACCATGCGCGCGCTCAACCGCCGCGTCGAGGTGGACGGCACGGACGTGCGGGCCGTCGCGACGTCCGCCCTTCACGACCTCGGATTGGCGGGGGCCACGGGCGCGGCGAGCCGTGGAGGATCGTCTGGCACCGCGCGGCCGGCCGCGCGCGACGCGCGCCGCGATTCCTTCGGCGCCTATCTCTGGGGACGCCGCGCTGCACTGGCTCGCCTCACGTTTCGTCATCTGTGGCTCGTGACGCTCGCGCTGGCCGCTGCGGCGCTCGTCGCCATCCCGCTCGGGCTCGCGCTCGAGCGAGCGCGGCGTGTCGCCGGGCCGGCGCTGGGTGGGCTCGGCGTGCTCCAGACCATCCCGAGCATCGCGTTGCTCGCGTTCATGGTGCCGTTGCTCGGCGTCGGGACGGTCCCGGCCTTGCTCGCGCTCTGGCTCTACGCGCTCTACCCAATCGCGCGCGGCACCTACAGCGGCGTGCGCGACGCCGACCCCGCGGCCGTCGAGGCGGCGGAGGCGCTGGGCATGACGCCGGCGCAGCGCCTGCTCCGCGTGCGTCTCCCGCTCGCCGCGCCGGTCATCATGGCGGGGGTGCGCACCGCCGCGGTCATCACGGTCGGCGCCGCGACGCTCGCGGCGTTCATCGGCGCCGGTGGCCTCGGCGAGCCGATCGTCACGGGGCTCGCGCTCGCGGACACGCGCATGGTGCTCTCCGGCGCGCTACCGGCCGCCGCGCTCGCGCTGCTCGTGGACGGCGTGCTGGCGCTCGTCGAACGACGCGTCGCGCCCGCGCATCGTCGACGTGTTGGCACGTGATTCAGCCGCTTCGCTTAGCGCGGGCGAGGCGTGCCGTCGCTGCGGATAGTAGAGATAGAAGCCGGGGGCGACACGATTCACACGCAAGGAGACACACGATGGAGATCAAGCGAAGCGGCTCGCAGCCCTCGGGAAAAGGGCCGGCCGAGTGGTTCACCGGCACCGTTCGGATCGACCCGCAGTTCGCGGCAAGGGGCCCGGCGCGGGCGGCCGGCAACACCGTCACGTTCGAGCCGGGGGCACGCACGGCGTGGCACACGCATCCGCTGGGACAGACGTTGATCATCACCTTCGGTCGCGGCCTCGTACAACGCGATGGCGATCCCGTGGAGGAGATCCGCCCGGGCGACGTGGTGTGGTTCGAGCCCGGTGAGAAGCACTGGCACGGCGCGAGCCCGACCACGGCGATGACGCACATCGCCATTCAGGAAGCACTCGACGGCAAGGCCGTCGACTGGATGGAGAAGGTGAGCGACGAACAGTACCAGTCCAACTACCGCGTCGAGCCAGCGACTGCGTGACCACCGCGATCATCCGTCCCGCGGCGCCCGCGGACCTCCCGGCCATCGGCTGGCTGGGCGCGCTGCTCGTTCGCACCCACCACGACTTCGACTCGAAGCGCTTCATCGCGGCCACGCCGCGCACCGAGCAGGGATACGCGTCGTTTCTCCAGTCGCAGCTCGAGGAGCCGACCGTCATCGTCCTCGTCACGGTGCGGGA
>JBBQDE010000325.1:0-3826 GCA_038319425.1 Gemmatimonadales bacterium | reverse complement strand
CGTTGGCACCGCGCAACGCGCGGCGCGACAACGACTTGCGACGCCGGAAATGGAGGCGGGCGATTCGGCATCACGCGTGCCTCCTGTCGCTGTCGCCACCCCACTACCCGTGGCCACTCTTCCGGAGATTCTCCATGCGTCGTCCTTCCCTCGCACTCGTTGCCGCGCTGCTCGCCGCGGCGCCAGCTCTCGCCGCCGCCCAGGCGCGCGGTGGTTCCCCGCTCGCGACGAACACCGCCTTCGACGCGACGCCGTACGTCGGCTACATGATCTTCGGCGACTACCTCAGCGGCCCGCTCGGCACCTCGGTGACGAACGCCCCGGCGCCGGTGTTCGGCGTGCAGCTCGGCATGAAGCTCGCCCCGAATCTCTCTCTCATCGGGAACGTCGCCACCGCCAGCAGCGACATCCAGGCGGGCATCCCCATCATCGGCGGCGTGTCGCTCGCGCAGAGCCGCGTGCAGATGTTCGACGCCGGACTCGAGCTCGCCCTGCCGCTCGCGTCGATGTCCGGCACGGCGCTCACACCGTTCATCCAGGCGGGTGCCGGTGCGATGCGCTACGACATCACGCAGTCCTTCGTCACCACGTCGTCCACCAACTTCGCGGCGAATGTGGGACTTGGTGCGGACGTGTCGGTGGGCCGCGGCGTGGGAGTGCGGCTGATGGCGAAAGACTACATCGGCCAGTTCGACCTGCAACAGGCGACGTACGTGAACATGGCGACGAACACGACGCAGAGCTTCGCCTTCAGCGCCGGAGTCAGGTTCTCGTTCTAAGTCGATAGCAGGCGACCGGTAGGCATTACTGGCGAACGGAGCAATCTGCACGTACATAGTGGCATTCGCGTGCATCACCCGTGAGCCGCCCTACCCATGCCGACCAGGACGAGCGCGCTCCGCGAGGAGCTCAAGCAGACGCGCCCCTTCCACTCCACCGCGCACGAAGCGCTGTTGAGCGTGCTGCGCACCGCCGCCGTGGTGCAGCGCCTCACCGCCCAGGTGGTGGAGGCGAGCGGGGTCACGCTGCAGCAGTACAACGTGCTCAGGATCCTGCGCGGTGCCGGCGAGGCGGGGCTGCCCACCCTCGCGATTCGCGACCGGATGATCGAGGAGGCGGCAGGGATCACGCGCCTGCTCGACAAGCTGGAAGGAGCCGGCTACGTGCTCCGCGAGCGCTCAACCCCCGACCGGCGGCAGGTGCTCTGCCAGATCACCACGACGGGATTGTCGCTGCTAGCGGCGCTCGACGCCCCGGTGGACGCGGTCACGGACACGGCGTTCGCCGCGCTCGACGATGCCGAGAAAGCGTCGCTCGTCGAGCTGCTCGGTGCCGTTCGCGCGGCGTGCCGCGGCGACCCCGATACCACGACTAGCCGCTGACACCAGCGGCGCCCATCACTCGGCCCGCAGTGGCCAGCCGGTGCGATAGCCTTCCAGCGTCCAGATGCGCCGTACGCTCACGGTGTCGGCGCCGCGAAGCTGCGGCGCCAGCGCGCCGCGGGTGACGTGGGTGAAGTAGGAGGCGAGCGCCGCAACGTCCTCGTGGATCGCCCCCGCCGGCCGCTCGTCCAGCGCGAGCACCAGCCCATCACCGGCCGACGCCAGCTGGGGGAACGACGGCCACAGCTCGTACTGGTTGCGCCGTCCGCGCAGGCAGGTGCAGATCGCCGGGTCGCCGCGCAGATGCCAGGCGAGCTCGCTGACGTCCTGATACCGCGCCGCTCCCGCCCAGCTCCGTCCGGCCACGAGCGCTCGCGCGTCGCGCACGCGCGTCGCGACACCCTCCCAGCCCGCGTTCCGTGCGAGCGGATCGCGCCGGGCCGGCAGCGGAAGGATCGGCACGAGCGCGTGCAGGTAGAGCACGACCACCAACAGCGCGGCGAGCGCGGCGCCGCGTCGCAGCCATGTCTGATATCCGGCGGTAACGGCGAGAGCCGCGAGCAGCGCCACCCCAGGGACGTACGAGGGTGCAGGCCAGTTCGCCTCCACCGAGCGGCGCGACGCGCTGTAGAGGAAGAACACCCAGCTCCCCACCGCCACGACGGCGAGCGCGAAGCGCGCATCGTCGAGCGGACGGCGCAGCGTGCGCCACACGGCATGCGTCATCAGCACGAACAGGATCGGCGACACGAGACCCAGCTGCCCGCCGAGCAGGTCGAGCTCGCGCTTGAAGGGCGAGCCACGCGGTGTGCCGAGCCCGTGCTGGATCTGGAAGGTGAACGAGATCCAGTCGTGCGCCGCGTTCCATCGAACCACGGGCAGGAACACGAGCGTGGCGAGTACGCATGCGACGTACGGACCCGGCTCGCGCAGCCGCGCCCGGAGCGACGGGCGCGCGAGCACCGCAGCCGTGATGGTCATCGGCAGCAGGATCGACGTGTATTTCGAGGCGAAGGCGACGCCGAGCGAGATGCCAGCCGCGCTCCACCAGGCGAGCGATCCCGACGAGCGCACGGGCGATTGGAGCGCCCGCACCACGCAGTACAGGCCAACCGCGCTGGCGGCGAGCAGCGGTGCATCGGGAGTGGCGAGCACGAGCCCCGACGCCACGAGCGGCAGGAGCGCGAGGATCACCGCCGCGCGCACGGCGGCGGCACCACCCGCGAGGCGCCATGCAATGCCGGCCGTCGCGAACGACGCGACGGCGCCGGCGAGCACGGAAAAGAAACGAACCGCCAAGGGACTCGTCGAGCCGAGCACGGTGCCGGCGCGAACGAGCAGCGCGATCATCGGCGGATGGTCGAAGTAGCCGGCGGCGAGGCGCCGCGACCATTCCCAGTAGTACGTCTCGTCCGGAAAGAGCGGGAGCCGCGCGGCGAACAGCAGCCGCACCAGCGCGGCGAGCGCGGTCACCGCGGCCGCGGCGAGCCAACGGCGACGCTCGCGCTCGACGCCGCCCGCGAGCTCCGGCGTCGTCACACCCGGCGGCGCAGCACCATCAGCCGCGACAGGAGGAAGAGCGCGAGCCCCCACGCGAGCCACGCGCCGCGCTCCTCCGGAGAGAGTGTGCGCAGCATGCCCCACGCGACGAGTGGCACGGTGAACGGCAGCGCGATCCCCGTCTCCGTGTCGGCGACGTAGCGCTCCACCACCTTCGTCGTCCTGCTGCCGCCTTTGCGAATGAACGTCTCGATGGCGAAGGTCAGCCGCTCGGGCGTGATACCGCGCCAGCCGGGGAGATGCAGCAGCGTCCACCCGGCGGCCGTGTGCCCCCAGCCGTGATGGTTGCTGCCCGCGATGAGGGAGAGGCCGAGGCTGTCGGCGAGCCGGATGATGCGCGCGCGCTCTCGGCGCCCCTGACCGAGCCCGCGGGGCGCACCGTCGATCAGCTCCACCGCGCGGACGCCCGGCGTGCCCGGGCCGTTGGCCGGGATCATCTTCGACAGGTCGCCCGGAAGCGTCTCGATGATCACCGGCTCGTTGCCGGTGACATTGCTCGCAAGCCGCAGCGCATCCTCGTCGATGTCGCGCAGCGAGGCGTTGAAGATGCCGCGGTACATCCGGTCGGCGTCGAGCACGTTCACGTGCTCGCCCTTCCACACGACCTCGATGGCCGGAAGGAGCGTCACGCCCTGTCCCGCGAGCTCCGGATTGTTGGACCACCCGTCGCGCGCGCCTTCGAACGTGCGGTGGTCACTGACGTACACCGCGTGGAATCCCGCATCGCGATGCCACGTGCGCACGTCCTCCGGGGTCCAGTCGGACCGCCCGTCGTGCGAGTAGCGCGTGTGGGCGTGAAAATCGATCGCCACGATGTCGGAGCCGACCTCGAGCGCGGCCATCGGTCGCGGCAGGAGCGCGCCGCCGACGTACACCGCCACCAG
>JBBQDE010000324.1:0-3835 GCA_038319425.1 Gemmatimonadales bacterium | reverse complement strand
CGGCGTCTCCGCCGGTTGACGGGCGCGGCGGTAGGGTGAGTGTGTTCTGAAAGGAGAACACACATGAACGCGAACATCCAGCCAGATAGGCCCGTCGTCTGTTCGAAGAACCAGCAGTTCGCCTCGGTCGATCATCTGGACCCGGGGAACACGATCAAGCTCAAGAAGGACGAGAACGGGCAGCACCACTGGATCCCCGTGAGCTGGGTGACCAGCGTCGACGACAAGGTGCATCTGGACCGCCCGGGCGACCAGGCGATGAAGGAGTGGATGACGAGCGCGCCCGCAGGCGTCACGCCGTAACGGCGGTCACCCTCGTCACTGGCATATGAACGGGGAGGGCAATCTGCCCTCCCTGTTTCTTGTGTAGCAGCGCGAGCCCTCACCCCGGCCTTCGGCCACCCCTCTCCCACACGGGGAGAGGGGGCTGAGTGCGAGATGGTGCTGAAAAACCGCAAGGATCGTGCATGGCGGACGGCGATAGCCACCAATCCCCAGAACGGTTATTTGCCGGCCGCGCTGCAGACGGTGTCGGTGATCAGGCGGGTGACCACGTACGGGTCCATGTTGGCGTTCGGGCGTCGGTCTTCGATGTAGCCCTTGCGGTCGATCGCCACCTGCCAGGGGATGCGCACGGAGGCGCCGCGGTCGCTGACGCCGTAGCGGAACTCCTTGTACGAGCAGGTCTCGTGCAGGCCGGTGAGGCGCTCCTCGATGGCGTGGCCGTAGTTTTGGATGTGCAGATCATGCTTCATCGAGAGCGCCTGTGCCGCCGTCTCGCACGGCTCGTAGGCGGAGCGCATGTCCTTCGTCGAGAAGTTGGTGTGGGCGCCGGCGCCGTTCCAGTCGCCCTTCACGGGCTTGGGGTAGAGCGTCGCCGATGCGCCGAAGTCCTCCGCGATCCGGTAGAGCAACCAGCGCGCCATCCACAGGTGGTCGGACGCCTCGACGGGGCCAACGGGGCCGATCTGGAACTCCCACTGGCCGGGCATCACCTCGCCGTTAGTGCCGCTGATCGCGAGGCCGGCGGCGAGACAGGCGTCGGTGTGCGCTTCGACGATGTCGCGGCCGAAGACTTCATCGGCGCCGACGCCGCAGTAGTACCCGCCCTGGGGCGCCGGGAAGCCGTTGTCGGGCCAGCCGAGCGGCTTGGCGCCCTCGAAGAAGGTGTACTCCTGCTCGATGCCGAACCACATCTCGTGCTTCTCGTACATCTTCGCCGTCTCGACACAGGCGGCGCGGGTGTTGCTCGGGTGCGCCGACATGTCGGTCAGCAGCACCTCGGTAAGGACGAGCTTGTTGTCGCCGCCGCGGATCGGGTCGGGCACGGAGAAGACGGGCTTCAGCACGCAGTCCGAGTTGGAGCCGGGCGCCTGGTTGGTGCTGGAGCCGTCGAAGCCCCAGATCGGCGGGTCGTCCTTGTCCGCCACGATCTTCGTCTTTGACCGGAGCTTGGCCGTCGGCTTCGTGCCGTCGATCCAGATGTATTCCGCTTTGTATGGCATATCCCTGCTCCCAATGAAGGCCGCCGTATGGCGGCCAAGCTTCGCGCTGACGGATTCGCCATGAATGTACTAGATCGATGTTACGGGCATATTTCGTTGATCGATGACCCGCGGCAGTTCAACCGGCCCGGGTTCAGACGTTTGCGTCGGGCGCCGTGTCGAGGGGGAGCGTGAAGGTGACCCGGAGGCCGCCGCCATCGCGCGGGCGCGCTTCGATGGAGCCGCCCTGCACCTCCATGAGGCGTTTGCAGACGGCGAGGCCGATGCCGGCGCCGGCCGCGCCCGATGTGCCCGGCAGCCGCACAAAAGCCTCAAAAATGCGATCACAGTCCGGCGCGGGAATGCCGGGACCGCGGTCCAGCACGGAGATGCGCATGACTCGGCCTTCGAGCGCGGCGCGCACGTCGATCGGCTGATGGCGCGGACTGTACTTTTCGGCGTTGGAGATCAGGTTCTGGAGCACCTGCTCGAAATACGTCGGTTCAGCGCAGACCGGCGGCAGGCCGTCCGGCAGGTCGAGGGCGATCGTGCGGTCCGGGAAGCGGCGCGCATGGTCGCCGGCCATGCGCTGGATCGCCCGCGTCACCAGCACCGGCTCCAGTTCGAGCGTCGCCCCCGATTCGAGGCGCGAAAGCACGAGCAGGTTCTCGATCAGCCGGTGGAGGCGGCGGGATTCGTAGCCGATGTCCTCGAGGGCTTCGCGGCGCATCTCTTCGTCGATGAGGTCCGAGCGGCGCAAGAGCACTTCGGCGTTGCCGAGGATCGTCGTGATCGGTGTCTTCAGCTCGTGCGAGACCATGCCGAGGAAATCATCCTTCGCCTCGTTCGCGCGCTCGAGGTCATCTGCGATCTGCTGTGCCTTCCCGTAGATCTGCGCGTTGTCGATGGCGGCCGCGGCACGGCGAGCCAGCTCTTCGATCAGCGTCAGATCCTCCGCTGCGAACGAGCGCGCTTGGTCGGCCATCACGAAGGTGATGGCGCCGATGACGCGCGCCTGGGCGATCAGCGGCACGCAGAGGCTCGCGGTGAGCCCCAATGAGCGGGCGATGCGCCGCTGCTCTTCGTCGTCGATCGACTCCACCAGCATCTCGTCGGTGATGTTTTCGATGAGCTCCAGCTCGCCCGTGCGGAAAACCTGCGGGTAGCCGTGCAGGGCATCGGGGTCGGCGGGATAGCGCTTGTGAAGGTCGAGCGCCATCTGGATTTTCGCGGGGTCGGCGTGAGCGACGGCGATGTCGGAGATGCGGCCGTCGGGCTCCATGACGTTGATGCCGCACCAGTCCGCCAGCCACGGGACGGCGAGCTGGGCGAGGTTTTGGAGGGTGGTCTGGTAGTCGAGCGACTCGGCGAGCACCGCCGACGCTTCGGAGAGAAAACGGAGGCGGCGGTTCGCCTGGGCGACGCGCAGGCTTCCGGCGCGCTCGGCTTCGTGCAGGCGGCCCGTGGTGATGGCCGAGGCGGCGAGGTTCGCCAGCGCCGTCCCGACGCGCACTTCGATCTCGGAGTACTGCTGCGGCGTGCGCGAGTAGAAGGTCAGCGTGGCGTGCGGTTCGCCGAGGATGAGCACCGGCAGCACGAGGATCGAGCGGATCCCTTCGCGGCGATAGCCGTCGACGCGATCCTTGAGCATCGGCTCAATCTCCACATCCGAGATGAGCAAGGGCACGCGCGGCCGGGGCGTATCGCTTTGGACCGGGACCGCGGCCTCGTGCACCAGGTATGCCTCCGACAGACCTTCCGCGTCCGCGATCGTCCAAACGCCGCTGACCGGATCGAGGCTCCAGAGGGCGTACGCGTCGGCGGCGATCAGGCCGCGCGAAAGGCGCAAGATCTGCGGTAGCATCTCCGCCGCTTCGAGCGACTGAATGAGCCGGCCGGAGGCCTCGACGAGCAGGGTGAGCTTCTCCTCCATGGCCTGGTGCGCGGCCACGGCGTCGTCCTTGAGCGCGCTGGCAGTTGCGGTATCCGCCGCCGCCGCCGTGGCCTCTTCGAAGAGGCGATCATGCTCGTTGTCGGCCTGCCTGCGCTGCGTGGTCTCGGCGGCGACGGCGCCGACGCCGACGATCGCGCCGCCTTCGCGCACCGGGTAGCAACTGAGGAGCCAGTGACGCGCTGCGCCCGCGCCGGTGAATCCGGCGATCTCGATGTGAACAGAAGCGTCGCCGGCAAGGGCGCGGCGCAGGCCGGATTCGACGGCGAACCACAACTCCGGGACGAGCTGGGCGATGGTCCGGCCGATGTGGTCTTCCGGCGCGATCCCATCAATGTCGGCCAGCGCCTGATTGCATCGGACGTAGCGGAAGTCGCGATCCCAGAAGCCGATGCCGATG
>JBBQDE010000323.1:0-3842 GCA_038319425.1 Gemmatimonadales bacterium | reverse complement strand
CGCGATACGTCATCGGCGTGGCTTTTCCGGCGGCGGGCAGCACGGCCTGCCAGAGCTCGCGGCCCGTGCGGGTCTCGAACGCGCGGAGGGTGCGGTCGATCGTGGCAGCGATGAACGTGACGCCGCCCGCGGTCGTGATCGCGCCGCCGAGGTTCGGTGTTCCGGCGGCTGACGGTGCACCCGAGACACTGCCGCCAAGCGGCACCCGCCACGCGATCGTGCCCTTGCGCAGGTCGACGCCGACGAGCGCGCCGAACGGCGGCGGCGTGCACGGCACGAAGCTGGGCAGGAGCAGCAGCTCGCGGTACATGGCGTACGGGGTACCGCGCATCGGCGCGAACTCGCCACCCACGCGGCTCGGCATGCCGCGCCGCACCGAATCCAGACCGGCACGGGGGATGAGCTTCACCACCGCGGCGATGGTGTTCACCGGCACCACGGCGATCTGGGCGGTGGGATCGGTGGCGACGCCACCCCAGTGCGCGCCGCCGATGTTGGATGGCAGGACGAGCGATCCCTCGAAGCTCGGCGGGGTGAACGGCCCGTCGTTGCGGAGCGCGGCGATGCGCTCGCGACACGCAGCGCGGTCGGCATCGTTCGCGCCGAACGCCTCGTCGGCGGTGATGCGCTGCGGCGAGAGCGGGCCGATGGCGCTCTGCGGCTGCGTGGGCCACGCCTCCTCGCCCGGGATCGTGGAACGCGGCACGACGCGCTCCTCCACCGGGACGATCGGCACGCCGGTGTCACGGTCGAGCACGAAGAGCTGGCCGGTCTTGGTCGCCTGCAGCACAGCGTCGCGGCGACGGCCGCCGTACTCGACGCTCACGAGCGCGGGCGGCGACGCGTTGTCGTAGTCCCACAGGTCGTGGTGCACCGTCTGGAACGACCACACCACCTTGCCGGTGGACGCGCGCAGCGCGACGATGGAGTTGGCGTAGAGGTTCTGCCCGAGCCGCGTACCGCCGTAGTAGTCGACGCTCGCGCTTCCGGTGGGGACGAACACGAGATCGCGCGCCGGGTCGGCGGCGAGCACCGACCATGCGTTGGCGGCGCCAGTGCGATGCGCGACGGTGCCGCGCCACGTCGCGAAGGCGGGATCGGTGGAATCCTGCGGCACCGGATCCCAGCTCCAGCGGCGCACACCGGTACGTACGTCGTAGGCGCGCACCTCGCCGCTCACGGCGTCGGCGCGATTGTTGTCGGCCACGGCCGAGCCGACGACGACGAGATCGTTCACGACCAGCGGCGGCGACGTCTCCTCGTATTCCGCCGTCTCGAACGGCGCGGTGCGCAGGCCGACGCGCAGGTCCACCACGCCGCGATCCCCGAAGTCCGTACAGGGCCGGCCGGTGGCCGCATCGAGCGCGATGAGCTTCGCGTCCACCGTCGCGGCGAGGATGCGCTGCCGACAGACCGCGCCGGCGGCGCGCGTGGGATCGAGCCAGGTGGACACGCCGCGGCTCGTGTGATCGCCGAACCCGATGCCCCGGTCGAGCTGCGCGTCGTAGCGCCAACGCTCGCGCCCCGTGGCGGGATCGAGCGCGATGACGCGTGCGAGCGGGGTGATGATGTACATCGTCCCGTCGACGACGATGGGCGTGACCTCGAGCGAGCGCCGGTTGCGCGTGCGGAACTCCGGCCCCATCTCACCGGTGTGATACGTCCACGCCGGCGCGAGACGACGAACGGACTGGGTGTCGATCTGCACCAGCGGCGAGTGACGGGCGCCGAGCACGCCACCACCGTCGCTGGGCCAGTCTCCGTTTGCCGATGCCTGCGCGGACGCGGGCGAGAACGGCGCACAGGCGAGCGCGGCGACGCCGATGATCGCCAGGGTCGTGGTGCGAGCCTGCATGGGCCGTGTCCTTCTCGTTGCCGTCACCGTCGCTCCACGATCGCCATCGTGCAGCGCGAGATGCAGACGAGGCGTCCTTCCTCATCGGTGATCTCGATGGACCAGACCTGCGTGGTGCGCCCGAGGTGAACCGGTACACCGGTGGCGCGCACCATGCCATCCGTTTTTGCCCGCAGGTGATTGCCGTTGATCTCGAGCCCGACCGCGACGAATCGCTCGCGGTCGATGAGGACGGCTGCGCCGAACGAGGCGACGGTCTCGGCGAGTGCGATGGACGCACCGCCGTGCAGGAGGCCGAACGGCTGGCGGGTGCGATCGTCCACGGGCATCGTGGCCACGACGCGATCGCGGCTCAGCTCCTCCATCTCGATCCCGAGCGCGACCGCCAGGCCGCGCCTGGCGAGCGGGCCGTACCAGTCGGGCAGACCGATCCTCTCGTGGGTTGGTGTCATGCGCTCGATGAATGTCGCGTCGATGTCAGTGCGTGCTCACGAAGTCCCACGTGCGCACCATGTGGTCGCGCGCGACGGCGCGATCCTCCGGCAGCAGGAAGCGCTGCGACACCAGCGTCCGTGTCGCCCGCGTGACGGCGCCGAGAAATGCGGTTCGTGAGGGGTACAGCCGTTCGAGGCTGGGTCGGCTGTCGCCAATGCTGCGCCGGTCGGCCTCGACGCGCTGCAGCGGCACGAAGGTGCCCTGGAAGCTCACGAGGCGATCGGTGGGCGGCACGGTGCGGAGCTGCCATGGGAGGTAGGTCGCCACCGGCACGAGCAGCTCGACGCTCTGGATGCCACCCATGTCGTTGCCGAACAGGTCGGTGCGTGGCACGAGAGTCGTGTACGGCGCGCCGACCACCGGCGGCTCGCGCGTGATGCCCGCCGCCCACTGATCACCGAACGACAGGCGGCGCGGCGCGTAGGGCGCGCTCGGGAACCGGATGCCGGGGATCGTCGGGTTGCGTCGCGTCTCGGCGCGCATCAGCGTGCCGCCGGCCAGCGAGGGATAGATCGAGGCGGGCGGGGCTTCGCCGTTGCGCACCCACCCGGTGAGCGCCACGAGCAGGGCGCGCAGCGCGAGGCGCTGGTCGAGCGGGTCCCCCCGCCACGCGCGGGCGCTGTCCATCCGCTGCGCGTCGCTGGGTGGGAAGCCGGCCGGCGACGAGTGCTGCGCCGACGAGAGCACGTAGCGCCGCTCACTCGGCAGGAATGGGATGTCGGTGCGGCCATCCACGCTCGTGTGCGTGAGCGAGGCGGCACGGCCCCAGTACTCGTAGCCCCCGTCCACGTAGAACACCTTGGGCAGGCCGGAGCCCGCGCGCCGGTCGGTGCGCAGGCCGCCGCGTGCCGACGTGAGGTTGTCCACCTCGAGCGTGCTTGTGAACGGGAAGACGTCAGTGGGATAGAAGAACGTGGAGTACGGCTGCGCATCGCGCGACGGCTGCGCGAACCGGTGATTGAAGCTGCCGCGTCCCGCGCCGGCGGTGTGCGCGAAGATGCCGTCGAACGCCATGCGGCCGCGCTCGTCGGTGTTGAATCCTTCGTAGAGGAAGTGGCGCAAGAAGCGCCCCGTCTGCGACACGCCGTACGCGATGCCGACGCGAGTGGGGGCGATGCTCGTGCTGTCGTACTTGAGATACGCGATCATGTCGCGCACGGCGGCGAGGCCCGTGCCGACGACGACGGGATCCTTCGCGCGGTAGACGACCTCGTAGATCCTGCCCGCCTCGAACCCCTTCGCCATGTACACGCTGCGCGAGTCAGCCACGGCCACGCCGAGCTCCTCGCGGGCGAAGAACCAGTCGGCGCGCGGGATGGTGCGGCGCGGCTCGAGCGGTCCGTCGCGCACAGTGAGCACGTTCGCGCTGTCGGTGGGATCCGAGACCGGATACCCGAGCGCCTGCGAGGCACCAACGCGGTGGCCGAGCGGGATGCTGTGCGTCGGCGCATCGATGGTGATGTCGCTCCGCACCACGCCGGTGATCGGATGC
>JBBQDE010000322.1:0-3844 GCA_038319425.1 Gemmatimonadales bacterium | reverse complement strand
GGCGTGGCAGAACGCCACGGTGTTCGCCGTCGCGAAGCCCGGGTTCAACATCACGCGCGGGCGCGAGATGAACTGGCTCCGGCTCGAGCGCTACTTCGAGGGCGCCGACGACGGGAAGTTCACCGAGGACTTCGAGTCGCGCTTCGTGCCGATGCTCTGCCAGCATTGCGGCAACGCACCCTGCGAGCCGGTCTGCCCGGTCTACGCCACGTACCATGCGCCGGACGGCCTGAACGTGCAGGTCTACAACCGCTGCGTGGGCACGCGCTACTGCAGCAACAACTGCCCGTACAAGGTCCGCTACTTCAACTGGTTCGGCTACGGCGAGGAGGATCGGAAGCAGTACGCCTTCCCGGAGCCGCTCAACTGGCAGCTCAACCCCGACGTCACCGTCCGCACGAAGGGCGTGATGGAGAAGTGCACGTTCTGCGTGCAGCGTATTCGCGAGTCCGAGACGCGAGCCAAGTCGGAGGGGCGCGCGCTCGTCGCCGACGAGTTCACGACGGCGTGTTCGCAGGCCTGCCCGTCGCGCGCGATCATCTTCGGGGACGCCGCCGATCCTACCTGGTCGGTGTCGAAGCAGGTCGAGGACCGTCGCGCGTACCACGTCTTCGAGGAGCTCAACACCTACACGGCGGTGGTCTACTTGAAGAAGGTCAACCATGCGCGCCCGCAAATGGTCGCGGTCGCGCAGCCCGAAGGGCTGGGCGACGGCAACCATCCGGGACCGGCGTCGCCGGTCCGGGCGTAAGGGAGGCGCGACGATGGCCACCATGGCACCCCCGCGCCGCGACGGCGAGCGCGAACGGCGACCGAACATCCCGACCGCGAGCAACCGGCTCCCGGGCGTCCGCGACTACGAGCAGGTGGATCGCGACGTCATCGCCACGCTGCGGCCGACGCTCGGCTGGTTTGCCCTGCTCGGCATCGCGATTCTCAGCCTGCTCATCGGCATCGGCGCATGGACCTACCAGATCTACGAAGGCCTCGGCGCCGCCGGGTACCAGCCGCCGGTGATGTGGGGCGTCTACATCGTCTCGTTCGTGTTCTGGGTCGGTATCGGACACGCCGGCACGCTCATCTCGGCGATTCTCTACCTGTTCCGCGCTGGCTTCCGCACGACGATCTACCGGGCGGCCGAAGCGATGACGGTGTTCGCCGTCATGACGGCAGGGCTCTTCCCGATCCTGCACCTCGGGCGGCCGTGGAAGTTCTTCTGGCTGATCCCGTACCCGAACTGGCGGCTCATCTGGCCGAACCCGAAGTCGCCGCTCGTCTGGGACGTCTTCGCCATCCTCACCTACCTCACCGTCTCGGCCACGTTCTTTTACGTCGGCCTGATTCCCGACATCGCGGTCCTCCGCGACCAGGAGACGAATCCGGTCCGCAAGCGCATCTTCTCGGCGCTCTCGCTCGGTTGGCGGAACTCGGATCGCGAATGGCGCCACTTCACGCGCGCCTACCTCTTCCTCGCCGCCTTCGCCACGCCGCTCGTGCTGTCCGTTCACTCGGTCGTGTCGTTCGACTTCGCGATGGCGCTCACGCCGGGCTGGCACGCCACGATCTTCCCGCCGTACTTCGTCGCCGGCGCGATCTTCTCGGGCATCGGGATGGTGTTCACCATCATCATCCCCATCCGGAAGTTCTTCAAGCTCGAGCACATGGTGACGATCAACGACCTCGACGCGGCGGCGAAGCTCTGCCTCTTCACCTCGAGCGTCGTCGGCCTCGCCTACCTGACCGAGTTCCAGGTCGCCTGGATGTCGGGCAACGCGGTGGAACAGGAGTACTTCTGGAATCGCGTCTTCGGCCAGTGGTGGTGGAGCGCGTGGATCATGCTCATCTGCAACATGATCCTGCCGCTCTCGCTCTTCTCGCAGAAGCTCCGGCGCAACACGACCTGGCTGTTCATCCTCTCGATCTTCATCAACATCGGGATGTGGTTCGAGCGCTTCGTCATCGTCATCCCGTCGCTGTCGCACGAGTTCGAGCCCTGGCAGTGGGGCGGTTATCACCCCACGTGGGTTGACTACTCGATCCTGCTCGGCTCGTTCGGCTGGTTCTTCATGTGGTTCCTGCTCTTCATCCGGCAGCTGCCCGTGATGGCGATCTCGGAGGTGAAGGAGATCGTCCCGCCCAAGCGGCGCGTCCAGGAAGACCATTCGCACGATCTCGACGCCCTGGTCATCGACCCGGGCGCGACCATGGGAGACGACTGATGCAGGGCGTGCTCGCGGCCTTCGCCGAGATCGACTCCGCCGTCGAGGCGATCCACGATCTCAGAAAGAAGCACTTCGACGACATCACGGTATTCACCCCGACGCCGCGCCACGAGTTCGAGGAGGCACTGGAGCCGCCCACGAGCGGCGTCCGGAAGTTCACCCTCATCGGCGGCTTGCTCGGCGTGACCTTCGGCTACTGGATCGCGATCTGGATCTCCGACTACTGGCCTCTCGTCGTGGGTGGCAAGCCGGTGGCGAGCTGGGTGCCGTACACGATCATCGGCTTCGAGATCATGGTGCTGTTCGGCTCTCTCTCCACCGTGTTCGGCATGTTCGCGCTGTCGCGCCTCCCGCGACTCACGATGACCGTCGGTTACGACCCGCGTTTCAGCCACGGCGACTATGGCATCTGGGTCGTCGCCGGCCCCGACCGCGCCGCAGAGGCGGGAGCGGTGCTGCGCCAGCATGGCGCGCTCGAGGTGCGAAATGAACGGTAAGGTGAAGCGCGGCCTGCAGCGGCTGGCCCTGTTGTCGGTGGTCACGACGCTCGGTGCGTGCTCATGGTTCACCGACTTCAAGCGGCAGCCGAAGATGGATCCGTGGGAGTCGCCGAGCGACACGATCCCGATGCGCGGCAACCCGCAGAATTCCGTTTCCGTGTACGGTAGTGCGGCGCCCGGCTACGCCGGGTCGCGCCTGGCGCTGCCGGGGACGATCGATTCCATGTCGTCCATCGCGAACCCGGTCCCGGCCGACGCGCGTTCGCTGCACAACGGGCGCATGTACTACCAGATCAACTGCGCCGTCTGTCACGGCGAAGCCGGGAAGGGCGACGGCCCGATCATGGCGGCGAAGGCGATCTATCCGCCGCCGCTCATCGGCGCGTCGGCCGAGTCGCGCAGCGATGGGTACATCTGGGGGATCATGCGCAACGGCCGCGGCGCGATGCCGTCGTACAACCGCATCGAGGAGCTCGATCGCTGGGATGTCGTGAATTACGTCCGCGGGCTTCAGGGGAAGTATCAGGTCGCGACCGGACCGGTCGGCCTCCCGGGCGAGACGGGTGACAAGGTGCCCGGCTACTCGCAGACGGGGCCGACGCGTCCATCGCCCTACTGGTTCCATGCGGGGGCTCAGGCTGGTCCCACGCGCGGTGGCGTCGCGACGAGTGGAGCGGCCCCGGGCGGCGCGCCGGCGAACGCGCGCACCGACAGCACCCATGCGCCAGCCGCGACGGACACGTCGCGTCGCACCGCCCCCGTCACCACCACGACGCCGAATCCTGGAGCCGAGCGGTGAGCCTGCATCCGATACCCACTCCGACGCGCGACGAGGTCGTCGCCGCCTACACCAAGCCACTGCCCAGCGCGCTCGGCACGATCTGTCTCGTGCTTGCCGCCATCGGGGCGCTCGCGTTCGTCGCGGGCCTGTTCCTCGACCCCGACCGCGCCTGGCGCGCCTACCACGTCAACTGGCTCTTTTTCACCGCGCTGAGCTCCGCCGGCGTGATGTTCGTGGCCGTGCAGCGGATCACGACGGCGCGGTGGTCGCGCCCGATCATCCGCCTGCTGGAAGGCTACGTGGCGTTCCTGCCGATGGCGCTGCTGCTGCTCCTCATCAGC
>JBBQDE010000321.1:0-3854 GCA_038319425.1 Gemmatimonadales bacterium | reverse complement strand
CTTGCCCGTGCCGCTCTCGCCCTCCACCAGCACCGTGCTGCTCACCGGCGCCATCTGCTCCACCTTCACCATCACCACGCGCAGCGGCTCGCTCTCGCCGATCAGACCTGTGGCCTCCTGCAGCGCGTGGCGCTCCATCAGCCGGCGCAGCTCCAGCGCCACGTCGTCCACCACGATCGGCTTCACGAACAGGTCCACGTAGCCGAGTGCGCGCAGTCGCTCCAGCTGGTGCGGGTCGGCCGAGTCGGCGAGCCCCACCATCGGGATGCCGCTCCACAGCTGCTCCTTGAGCAGCGCGACGTTCGACGCATCGTGGAGATCGCCCGTCACCACGATGAGGTCGGGCTTCGCGCGCTTGATCTCGGCACGCACGTCGTCGAGCGGGCTCACGATCGCCGTCGGCGTGCCCTCGCCCTCGAGCTTCGCGTTGAGCCGCACCGCGGGCTCCACGTCGTGCAGCGTGATGAGGACCGTCACAGCCGGCCGTCGGCGTGCACTGCGCGCGGCATCATCACGACGGTCCCGAATGTTCGGTCGGCGTGCCGCGCAGGATGTCCACCGCATGCTTCGCGATTGGGACGAACGCGGCGAGCGTGTCGCGCACGCCGCTGGTGGAGCCGGGCAGGTTGACGATCAGGGTGCGGTTGCGAGTGCCGCAGACGCCGCGGCTCAACGCCGCGCGCGGAAAGGCGGCGCCCGTCTGCACCCGCAGCCGCTCGGCGATCACATCGGCCTCGCGCTCGATCACGGCGCGCGTCGCCTCGGGCGTCACGTCGCGCGCGCTCAGCCCCGTGCCGCCAGTGGTGAGCACCAGGTCGGCCACGTCCTCGTCGCACCACGTGAGCAGGCGACGCACGATCTCCACCGTGTCGTCGGGCACGATCGCCCGCGCCACGACCGTCGCTCCCTGCCGCTCGGCCCACTCGGCCGCGGCGTCGCCGGACATGTCGGCGCGCTCGCCGCGCGCACCGGCGTCGGAGACGGTGAGCACGGCGACACGGAACGCGCCCTCGTGGGTGTCGGCGAGGGTCACGGGTGGGACGTCCGGTGGGACGTCGAGTGGGACGGGCGCAGCGTCACGGGGAGGCGGGCGGCGAGGAAATCACGGGGAGAGACCCGGAAATATATGCGCCGGCGGCAGGACAGGTATGTCAGGGTGACAGGAGGCCCGATGTGCGATCAGCGTTTCGGCCGACGGACAGAGGCCTATATTGCGCGGTCTCGCATCGATCCCATGGCATGTCCTGCCCTGGCAGTCCCAGAAAGAGGTTCACGTGAGCGAGGTGTGTCACCGCCGCAGTTCGTCGTCGATGGCCCGGACCCGAATCGCTTTGCGGCTCGTCGGGTGCCTCGGCGTGGCGCTCCTGGCCGGCTGCGCGCTCACAGGAGCGGGGGAGGCGAGCCCCGTGAGCAGGTACGCGCTCGTGGGCTGTACCTACTACAACCCGAATGACGCGACGCCGGTCGGCTGCGCATTCGGGACGGGTGGAGGCAACAAGGTTTGGCATACGACGACGTCATATCTGCAGCTCGGCGAGGACGGGTCGTTCGTCGAGCACATGTCGTCCACCTTCACCTACTCGCCCACCCAACCGCTGCCCGGCGACCCGATCGAGAGCTCGCCAACGTTCACGGGCGTGTGGACCACCGCCGCCAACAAGGTGGTCGTGACATGGCCCGGCCTCCTGACGCCGACCACACTCGAACGCCTGCACGACGACACGCTCCGCACCAACGAGATCTACAACAGCGCGGTGTACTTCTGGTTCGTCCGGGTGCCGTGACGCTGCGGGGACGCTCGCTCAGAGGTGCGACGCGTCCTTGTAGAAGGGAGGCTTGACCACTGTCGCCGGCACGCGCTTGCCGCGGATCTCCACCTCGAACGTCGTCCCTTCCTTCGCCGCAGCCGCGGGCAGATACGCCCTAGCGAGAAGCCGGCGGCACGGGTGTACATGAAACAGACCATGTGCTCACCTCCGAGATGTCGACGGCGCCTCCGCGCGATCGTACGGCTGGAGGCGAGGAGCATCACGAGTGGCTGCGTCGACTGACGTGCTGTTACTTGCCGGCGATGCTGGCCACTCGCGTCGGTGTCGGGGTCGGCCGCTGTCCCCTCGCATTCAAGGGGATGAGCGTCCCCGTGCCGAGCACGCCGCGGACTGCATCGCCCCAGCACAGGACGTCTCCGCCGGTTGTCAGTCCGCACATGAAGAGATCTCCCGCCGAGAGCTGTGCGAACGAGCGGCCGCCGGCGACGATCGTCGGAAGCGTCAAGGTCTCGTCGGCGATACCGTCGCCGAACTGGCCGCTCATGCTCCAGCCCCAGCACACTACCCGCCCGTCCATCGCGTGGGCGCAGGCGCCATAGTTGCCCGGCTCGCCGACGACGTCCCTGACCGGCGTGGGGAGCACCAGAGGGACCGGTGGCGCTCCGCTGACGAGGTTCGAGACGGAGCCCGTGATCCCGAACGGGGCGCCGCCCCAGCTAAAGAGGGCCTGGGCCCAGCACGACGCGCCACCAGCCGTCGTGACGGCGCACGGGTTGTCCAACAGAGCGCGGCGCGACCACTGGTCGGCTCCTTTCAGCTTGAGGGGCAGGTGGGTGCACCACGGACCGATGCTCCGCACGGACTGGCAGGTGCTCAGCACGGCGTCGCCGACCTCGAAACGCGCCGTGTCCACGATTCCGCCCCAGCAGTAGAGCGCACCGGTGGCGGTCGTCCCGCACGAGTCGTAGAGGCTCACCCGCACGACTGTGAACGCGTGACCGCCCGCAACGGGCCGGGCCTCGTCGAGCGCGATCGTCGTGCCGAGCGGTATTCCGAGCCTGCCCAGTGAGTTGTCGCCCCAGCAGTACGTCATGCGGTCGATGCCGATGGCGCAGATCGACCGTGACACGTCCACGTCGGAGAAGCGCATGGCGCCGCCGATCGGCACAGGCTTGTTGCTGCCCGGGGGAACGAGGTCCCGCCCGCCCCAGCAATACAGCCGGCCGGACGGCGTGATGCCGCAGGTGCTGAACGCGCCCGCCGCGAGCCGCGTGAAGCGCAGCCCTCCTGCAACCGGTGTCGGCTCGTTGACGCAGAGGCCGAGCGCCGTTGCGTAGGGCACCACCTCTCCCAGACAATCGACGGGAGTGCTCCCTGTCCCGAGTTGACCGTCCGAGCCGACGCCCCAGCAGAACGCGCGGCCACCGGTCGTGAGGGCACAGGAGTGGTAGTCTCCGGACACGACCGCCTTGAACAGCGTGTCGCCCGGGGTCAGCACGGCGACATCGTCGTCGATGGGACTCACGGGGTCGCTACAGGCCGACAGCACGAACAGGGAACAGCAGGCGAGCCGCCAGATCCGCGTGCGAGCGGTACCAAGCGAACGACAGAGCATGCTGGAAAGGTCCACGACGAGAGGATTGATCGACGCTACTCTTACACGTTGCGTGCACAAGGTCGAGCGTTGCAGTCGCACGGTCGGTGACGTTGCGCACCGCAGAGGCGATTACCGGTGATGGGCCTCCGCTCGCCGCACCGCGCCGCGATGACTACAGGTGCGATGCGTTCTTGTAGAAGGGGGGCTTGACGACTGTCGCCGGCACGCGCTTGCCGCGGATCTCCACCTCGAACGTCGTCCCTTCCTTGGCCGCGGCGGTGGGCAGATACGCCGTGCCGATGGGGATGCCGAGCGTGGGGCTCATGGTGCCGCTGCACACGACGCCGCTTTCCTTGCCGTCGTGGAACACCGGATAGCCGTGACGCGGGAAGTTGCGCTCGGCCATCGTGAAGCCGACGAGCTTCTTCGTCACCCCCTTTTCCTTCTGAGCCGCCAGCACGTCGCGCCCCACGAAGTCGCCCTTGGGG
>JBBQDE010000320.1:0-3857 GCA_038319425.1 Gemmatimonadales bacterium | reverse complement strand
CTCGGGCTTCTGCTCGGGCTTCTGCTCGGGCTTCTGCTCGGGCTTCTGCTCGGGCTTCCCCTGGAGCTGAATGCCCTGCTCCGCCGCAGGCTGGCCTTGGCGGCCGTTGTTCCCGTTGGCGTCGTTGCCGGAGTTCTGCTTCTCCTGGCCGTAGTGATTGCCGTTGTTGCCCTTGTCGGCCTTGTCGTTGCCGTTGTTGCCCTTGTCGGTCTTGTCGTTGCCGCTGTTGCCGGCGTTTTGCTTTTCCTGACCGTAGTGGTTGCCGTTGTTGCCCTTGTCGTTGCCGTTGTTCGCGGCGTTCCCACTGTTGCCGGCGTTCCCACTGTTGCCGGCGTTCCCACTGTTGCCGGCGTTGCCGCTGTTGCCGCTGTTGCCGTTGTTGCCGTTGTTGCCGTTGTTGCCGTTGTTGCCGTTGTTGCCGTTGTTGCCGTTGTTGCCGTTGTTCCCGGGGTTACCGGCTTCCATCATCGGCACGCGAAAGATTCGCGACGGACCCGGCTCCGGGCGACGCTGCACCGGACGGCCGTTGGACGCCACCACCGAATCGGGACGCGGCGTTGCCGTGGTGCCCGTACCGCGGCCACCGCTGGGACAGGCGCCGCGCTCGGCGATCTCCTCGCGCACGTAGATCACCGATCCATCCGGACAGTAGACCTTTGCGATGCGCCCCACCGTGCTCGGACGCGTCACGTCCATCGAGTACACATCCTCGCCCCAGTCCTCGTCCTTCCCCGGCGGCACGAACCGCCGCGACAGCGCGGTCATCGTCACGTACGGCTCGTCGGCGCGATAGGCGCGTGCGCTCAGCATGGTGCGCAGCCCATCCTCGTCGAACGCGCCGTCGGTGAGCCGCAGCGGACGCTCCGACGCGATGACGTAGACGTGATGCACCGACGCCCGGCGACGATCGCCGCGCCGGTCGCGGTCGTCGGCGGCGCCGCGATCCGCCCGCCACGAGACGGTGAGCCAGTTGCTGCCGGTGAGCGCGAGCTGCCGCTGTCTGGGCATCGCCGGATACACGAGCGTCACGCCGCGGTTCGGCACGATCTCGAACACGGCGAGGTAGGCCGGCTGGTTCGTGCTCACTTGGAGCCGCCGATCGTCGACGCGGACGATCGTCACCCCCACCGGGGGCATCGGCATCGGGACGACGCGGGCCGGGGCAGGGGCCGGCCTGGTCGCCGGGGCGGGCACGTAGACGACCCTGGTGCCGGACGAGCAGGCGAGCAGCAGCGCGCCGGCGACAACAACGAGGGGGGTGCGCATGAGTCGGTTCCGGTGGGAGTTCACTGCGACATCGCGGATGCGCCGCTCAGGCGGCGATCGGAATCGTCACGACCGGCATCACGCAGGGTGCAGGAGCTGCGACCACATTGGAAACGACTTCCCGCACCGGAGGACGGACGTCACCTTCCATTTAGGAGAGGACGATCCTGGCCGGCGGATCGGCACACCGAGCCCGGTTCGGGACCCTTAGCGCGGCGCCAGCTGCCCCACGCGCTTCGCCCGCGCGGCCGACCGGATCTCCTCGCCACTCACGATCGTCGGCGGCACGTCCATCCAGCTCGAGCGCGCGATGTCGTCCAGCGACGTACGCGCCTCGTCACCCGTCGCCCACGCCTCGGCGAGCAATGAGCCCAGCGCGCGCAGCCCGGTGCCGAGCGCGTCGTCGATCTGCCGCCGCTCGGCATCCGTTCCCGCGCGGTCGCGTCGCGCGAGCAGGGACAGCAATCCCGCGTGCGTCGCCTCGATCTTCGCCGTGATCGCGTAGAAGCGGATCGTCGTGCGAAGCTCCACTGCCGGGAGCTCGGCAAGCAGCGGCTGCACGGCCGCGAAGCTGGCGCGCGGCAGGAGCAGGTGGGCCAGGTGACGCTCGGGATCCTCCTCCCGGCCCACCTCGTAGTACGCGATCTCCTCGAGGTTCAACTCGAGCTCGGCCATCAACAGCAGCGCGACGTTGCGGCGCGTGCGCGCCGGCTTGATCGCAAGCTCCCAGAGGAGGATCGGGACGAGGGCGATGAGCGGCCCCCAGAGCAGCGTCGTGACCTGGTCCATTGGATCTCGCGAGGGACGGTGTGTCGAGTCGTGAGCAATCTGCCGTCCCGCGCGATCACAAACCAGATGCCGTGACCGTTCACCGCCCTTCGATCGCGAGCGCCACGGCGAGCTGCAGGGCCGGAGTGAGTGGAACCATGATCGCTCCGCCCTGGCCCATTCCCGCTCCCATGAACGCACCGGCCACGAGAATGCCGGCCGACGTCAGCGACGTCAGGAGGATGTGCTCGTGCCTGGTGGAGCCGGACCCGAGATGCGCCCCGAGGCTCAAGCCGACGGACTCTCCGATCGCGATGCCGAGCAGGGCTGGCCCGATCTCGCAGAGTTCACCGTGACATCCCTTCGCCATGCCTGCGCCGATGCCCAGCCCGAGGAAGGTTCCCGCCACGCCCCCCGCAATGCCGCCGACGATCGTGCGAACAGGGTGCGACTCAGGGAGCGCCGGGAACGTATCCCGTGATGCCGCGACGCTCGGATTCGCTCGCGACGTCGTGCGGGAAAGTGAGGCCGGGACATCCGACGCCCGCATGGCGACGGGCGAGAGATACTGCGCACGGGCAGGCAGCGCCGCGAGCGAAACCAGCAGGGTGGATGCGAACAGTCGGGTGGCGTTCATCGTCTCTCCTTGATTGAGCTCTGGAGAGAACGCGCAAACGGCCGCCGGATCGGCTCACCGCCACGAACACCGCCTACCGATTCGTCGCCACCGCCTCCTGCAGTGCTCCGAGCGCCGCCTCCATCTCCGCGCGCATCACGTCCAGTCGCGCGAGCTCGGCAGCCGCCGCCGCCGGCTCCAGCCCGGCCATCCCCGCCAGCAGCGTCCATGTGCCGTGCAGCAGCTGCAGCAGGTGCGCTCGCTGCGACGAGAGCATCTCGCAGCGGACCCGCATCCGGTGCACTACCTCGAGCTGCGCGCGCAGCAGCTCGGCGAGCACACGCGTCTCTCCGTCCGCGTGGCTGGCCCCCTCGAGGGCCGCCAGCTGCGCGGTGATGCGATCGGTCTCTCCCGCGCTGCTGCCGAGCGAGAGCGCACGCAGCTCGCTGTCGCATCGATCGAGCAGCACGACGAGACGCCGCGCGACGTCGGCCGCGTGCGCCGCCTTCTCGCGCGCCGGGCCATCGAGCCGGCCGACCGCCTCGTCGATCGCGCGCCGGTGATCGGCCGGATCGTCGCGTTCGGGCGCACGCACGCCGCCGTGCGCTGGCGCGAGCAGCCGGCGCAGCGCGGGCGCGCTCCATCCCGCCGACGACGCCGTCGCCCCGAACATCAGCCGCGTCGTGTCGGCCCAGGCCAGCCCGCGACGTCGCGACCATGCTCCGACCACGAGCACCACCGCCACCACGCCGAGCACCAGCGCGCTTTCCGTTGCGCCGAACCACCCGACACCCGCGCCCGTGACGGCCTCCACCCACTGGCGCGTGAGGATCAGCGCCGGCAGCGCGACGATGAACGCGCTCACGGCGCCGCGCACCATGCGCGCGCGCCACGGCAGTCGCCGCCACAGGTCGGTGGGCCGACGCAGCCCGCGCGGCCACCACATGCCCCACCAGTCGGGTGGCCAGAACGCCACACGCGCCAGCTGCGCGAGCGACGGCCCGCCGCCGGCCACGTTCCACACGTGCATCATCAGCCCCACTGGCACGAGCAGCGCGATGAACACGAGCAGCGCGCGGTCGGCCGCCGATCTGAACGGGCTCGCAGCCAGCGTGAGCCAGAGCCCGCCCCACAGCAGGGCGTACGGCCCGAACGCGGGCAGCTCGCGCACCGACGCCGGCAGCGATCCGCTCGATTCCTCGTCCAG
>JBBQDE010000319.1:0-3880 GCA_038319425.1 Gemmatimonadales bacterium | reverse complement strand
GGTGCTCGAGTCGAGCAGGAATGAAGCCGTCCAGAGCCAGCCGTCCGCCGGCACGACGCGTTGCTCGCGCGCGACTGGTGCCTGCGATGGCGCGCTTCTATGTTCGCCAGGGATCGTCGCTCGCGCGTCGCGGCTGCCGCTCCCCGTACACTTCTACGTTCATCCAATGTCGGAGACCGCGTCCGCCCCGCGGACCATTCGGGATCGCCTGCGCATCGCCATCGCCGGCCTGGCACTGGTCACGGCCATCATGGCCCCGATCGCGGCAAGCGCGCAGGTGCTGGGCCTGCACCTCATTCACGTGCCGGCGAAGGACGGCCGGCGTGCCTCGATGGGAGTGCAGGGTGAAGCCGGAATCATCGCGCCGACCTCGCTCGTCGACGTCTGGGCGTCGCTCGCGCTCGAGTATCAGCGACAGGACAGCCTGGGCCCCGGTCGCGGGCGGCTCGCAGCGGAGCTGCGCTTCCTGGCGCCGCGCCACGATCGCAGCGTCGATCCCTACCTCGGCGCGAGCCTCTCCGCGAACCGCAGCGGCGGCATTCTGTCGGAATGGAACGGCACCCTGCAGGGACTCGAAGGCATGGTGGGGCTGCTCATGACGCCGAAAGACCGGCTGCCGCTGGCGCTGCTTCTCGAGGAGCGGTTCGGCTACGTGCGCGAACAGAAGCACTTCACCGCCACGCATCTCGGGGTCGTGTTCCGATTCTATTGAGACTGGTCCGTTCCGATCGCCGATCGACGCAGCGGTCCGTGCGCCAGTCACACGTTGATGTCGGCGCACCGTCAACCAGCGGGGGCGGTCTGCGGCGTCGTCGTGCGGTGCCGCAGCGACGTGACGGCGACGAGGACGACCATCGTGACGGCCATCACGAGTGACGACGTGATCCGGCTGAGATTGAGGCCGCCGTCCGCGCCCGGCTTCGTGAGCGTGTCGCCGAGCGTGGCACCGAGAGGGCGCGTGAGCACGTAGGCGGCCCAGAAGAGAACACTCTCGGGAATGGCGGTAAAGAAGTGGAGCGCGGCCACCACCGCGATCAGGCCGGCGAACACCAGCGCACCGCGCTGGAACCCGAGGCCGGTGGACGTCGCCACGAAATCCCCCAGCGCCGTGCCCAGCGTATTCGAGACGAGGATCGTCACCCAATAGAAGATCTCGTCCTTCCGGTTCGTGATGCGATCCACGCGGATCGCGCCCGTGACGTGGCGCCATGAGGCGAGCAGGATCAGCACCAGAGCGAACAGGATGATCGACGACTTGATGTACCCGAGCCCGAGGGTGCGGTCGAAGTAGTCCGACGTCGTCGTGCCGACCGTGGTGGTGGCGACGACCACCGCCCAGTAGAAGAGCGGGTGGTAGTGCGAGGACCTGATCTGGGCTGTGACGGTAACGAGAAAGAACACGAGGAAGATCAGCGTGCTGACGGCGTAGCCGAGCTTGAGGGTCATCGACAATGCGTCGCCGCCGGTCTCGCCGAGGGTCGTGGCAAGAATCTTCACCGCCCAGAACACGAGCGTGACCGCCGGCACCTTGCTCATGACGTTCGCATCGGCATGCCCGTCGCGCATCGTGCACCTCGAATGGTGGGAAGTCACCGCAAGCGCGGGCGCGGAGTGCAAGCATTGCGCCCACACTGCTGTTGCGCGGGCGCAGCTCGCTCTGACAGCCTCGCGACAGGTACGGCGGACTAGCTTCGACGCGAAGCGCGTTCACGCGATCCCACTCTTCGAGAATTCAGATGCCGTTCCTCCGCCGTTCAGCGACGCTGCTGTGCTTCGGTCTCGTGCACGTCTCCGCCCTCGCGGCGCAGACGGCGCGCGACACGATGGTCACCGACACGACGCGCCATCATCAGGTGCTCTTCACGGCTGGCGACGCCGCGCTCGCGGCCGGCTTCGTCGGGCTGACGGTCGCGATGTTTCCCGCCGATCGCTCGATCGCGCAGCGGCTCGAGAACGAGAGCTCCAAGGCGAACAGGTTCTTCGACCGGTCGGCGCGCGGCTTCGAGCTCATCTCCACGCCGGGTGCTTACATCATCGGCCCGGCCATGTACGTCGTCGGACGACTGGGACACTACTCGGCGCTCGAGGACATCGGCTGGCATGGCACGGAAGCGGTCGTCCTCGCCACGGGCGTGACCGGACTGCTCAAGGGAGTGCTCGGGCGGTCGAGGCCCTACGTGACGAACGACACGAATCCGCGTGACTTCAAGTTCGGGAAGGGATTCTCCGGCGAAGATCGCTCGTCGTTTCCCTCGGGGCACACGACCATCGCCTTCGCCGCCGCATCGAGCGTGACGAGTGAGGCGCAGCGGATCTGGCCGGGGCATACCTGGCTGGTCGGCCCGGTGATGTACGGCGGCGCCACGCTCGTGGGGCTCTCGCGCATGTACCACAACCTGCACTGGGCGAGCGACGTCGTGCTCGGCGCCGGCGTCGGCACGTTCAGCGGGCTCAAGGTGGTGCGCTACTCGCACGCCCATCCCGACAATCTGATCGACCGTGTGATGTTGCGGACCAGCATCGCACCGGATGGTCATGGGGGGGCGGTGGTCGCGTGGAGCATGCCCGCGCCGTGAGTGCGTGTGACGACGTCGTGTGACGTACGAGGTGAAGCTGTCACGAACATGACATCATGCGCGACGTGAACCTGTCACGAACATGACACGACATTCGCGGACCGCGTCGCGCATTCGTGGGTAGCACAGCGTACGTCGACATCGCATGCACGCATCGATGTCATCGCGTGCCGGTCGCTCGCTGCTTCATCGGGCGAGCTCCGCGCGTCGTCATTTTCTCGAGGAGACTCACCATGCGCACCACCAGGATTGCACTCGCCGCAGCGATCGCGCTCGCCACACCCGCCATCGCCGCCCACGCCCAGAAGGCCACGGCGACGCATCATCACGCGAAGGTCGAGACCCAGGCCCAGCTGGAGAAGGAAGCAAAGATCACGATGACCCAGGCCCGTACTCTCGCCACGAAGACGGTGCCGGGCGCGTCGATCCAGGCCGGCGAGATCGAGCGTGAGAACGGAAAGCTGATCTACAGCTTCGACATGAAGACGACCGGCAAGACCGGCATCGACGAAGTGAACATCGATGCGATGACGGGTACCGTCATCGGCAACCAGCACGAGACGCCGAAGGCCGAGCGCGCCGAGGCCAAGGCCGACGCGATGGCCGCGAAGAAGAAGCACTAGGGGAAGGTGAGGCGGTGAGACGGTAGAACGGTGAAGGGCACACCAGAGGTGATCTGGTGTGCCCTCCGTCGATCCCGTCCCACCGTCCCACCGTCCCACCGTCCCACCGTCCCACCGCCTCACCGCCTCACCGCCTCACCGCCTCACCGCCTCACCGCCTCACCGCCTCACCGCCTCACCCTCACACTGCCTCTTTCCGCGAGTGCTCGTTGCTGCCGGAAAGGGACACAATGCGCGCCTGCGTACGGATCGTTTTCGCCGTCGCATTGCGGCTGTCGACGATGAGCGACGCGTGATCCACCACGCGCTGGAAGTCGATCACCTTGTGGTCGGTGACGATCACCACGACGTCGGCCTTCGACAGCTCCGAAGCCGAGAGCTCCACACTGTGCCACTCGTGCCCTTCCTCGCGGATCGTCGGCACGTAGGGATCGTGGTAGACCACGTCGGCGCCATCGGCCTCGAGCAGGCGGATCACGTCGAGCGCGGGGCTCTCTCGCACGTCGTCGATGTCGCGCTTGTAGGCTACGCCGACGACGAGCGCGCGGCTGCCATTCACCGACTTGCGGTCCTCGTTCAGCGCCTGCGCCACCTTCGCGACGACGAACGCCGGCATGGCGGTGTTCACCTCGCCCGCGAGGTCGATGAAGCGCGTCTTGTAGTTGAGGCCGCGCATCTTCC
>JBBQDE010000318.1:0-3896 GCA_038319425.1 Gemmatimonadales bacterium | reverse complement strand
CGAGACCGAACGCGCCGTCCTCCATCGCACGGGGCATCGCGCCGCGCATGGAGTCGAGGGCGGCAGCCGAGGCCGCGCCCATGCGCAGCCCCATGCCGTACTCGCGCAGCGTGCTCGCTCCGACGAACGAGCCGAAGTTCGGCGACACGCCGTTCGCTTCCATGGCGCGGAGCCAGCTGTCGAAGCCGCGTGGGCCGAGGAAGCGTCGCGCCGCGTCGCTCGCCGGACGGTCGCCCGCCCGGCCGCCGATCGTGAGCTCGCTCACGGGCGCGGCGGTGTACGCCTCGCCCATGATCTCGGTGGTGACGCCCTGCGTCAGCTTGCCCACGCTGCGCCCGTCGCCGTTCAGGAAGCCACCACCGCCACTCTGGATGTCGATGAATCCGGGAGCGACCACCATCCCGGTGGCGTCGATGGTCCGCGCCGCGCGGCCGGCCAGCGTTCCTCGCCGTCCGATCGCGGCGATGCGGTCGCCCCGAATGGCGACGTCCCCGATGAACCACGGGTTGCCGGTGCCGTCCACGATGCGGCCGTTGGTGAACACCACGTCGTAGCCGCCCGGCGCGTCGGTACTCGGCGCCGTGCCGGCGGGCACGGTGCGAGCGGTGCCGCAGGCGATGCCGGCCACCATCATGCCGGCGACGAGCACGGCGCGCATCCGGTGCGTTGCGTGCGCGCTCATGCGACCACCGCCATGGTGGGGCGCGCGGTGAGCTCTTCGGTGCGCACGGTCAGCGAATCGAGAAAGTCGCGATCCACGCTGACGCCGAGCCCCGGCGTGTCGCGCGGCACGTGAACCATGCCCGCCTCGTCCATCGTCCATTCCGGCGTCACGACGTCGCGTTGCCAGTATCGCGCACTGGGACTCAGGTCGCCGGGCAGGGAGAAGTTCGGCAGCGACGCGAGCGCGACGTTATAGGCGCGGCCGATGCCGCTCTCGAGCATGCCGCCGCACCACACCGGGATCTGCGCGCCGGCGCAGAGGTCGTGGATCGCCTTCGACACGGTGAAGCCACCCACGCGGCCGGGCTTGATGTTGACGATGCGGCCGCTGCGGAGCTCGATCATGTCCTGCGCGCGGTCCAGGCTCGTGATGGATTCGTCGAGGCAGATCGGCGTCTTCATCCGTCGCTGGAGCGCCGCGTGGCGCACGAGATCGTCGTCGCCGAGCGGCTGCTCGAGCATGATCAACTGGAACGCGTCGAGGCGCGTGAGGTGATCGCTATCGGCGAGGGTGTAGGCGGAGTTCGCG
Source organism: Gemmatimonadales bacterium (assembly GCA_038319425.1). Taxonomy (GTDB): domain Bacteria; phylum Gemmatimonadota; class Gemmatimonadetes; order Gemmatimonadales; family Gemmatimonadaceae; genus AG11. The sequence continues at coordinate 2,644 of JBBQDE010000318.1, read as the reverse complement.
TCGGCCATCAGGCCGATGCCGGCGCCGAGCGCCACGCGCACAGCCCGCACGTAGTCCACGTCCTGCCCGGGACGGATCTTCACCTTGATCTTGCGATACCCGGCGGCGACGGCGGCCTGGGCGCGCGCGACGAGCGCGGCGGGGTCGCTCTGGATGCCGAGCGAGATGCCCGTCGGCACGCGGTCGCGCGTCCCGCCAAGGAGTGCGGACAGCGAAACCCCCGTCGACTCGGCCGTCAGCCCCCAGCATCCCATCTCGAGCGCCGCCTTCGCCATGTTGTGCCCGCGAATGTTCTCCTCGAGCAGCGCGTGCACCACGTCGGGACCGTCGAGCACGCGACCCAGCACGCGCGGCGCCAGCCATTCGCGGATGGCCAGCCAGGCGGTGTCGATTGTTTCCGGGCTGTAGATCGGTTGCTGGAACGCCACGCACTCCGACATCACGCTGGCGCCGTCGCGGTCGGTGAGCTCGAGCAGCGCGATGCGGCGCTCCTGCATGAGGCCGGAGGAGATACGGAACGGCTCCTTGAGCGCGAGACGGATCTCGCGGAGCGTGATGCGGTCGACGCACAGCTTGGCCATGTCAGCTCGCCTCGAGCGTGTAATAGGAACGGGATGTGAGCGCATCGCGGCGGAGCCCAGTGACGACGTAACCGGCGGCGAGCGCCCAGAGGAAATGCCGGCGGAGCGCATCGTGCCACGTGATCGCGCTGGCCGGCGCCCGCGCAATGACCTGGCGGAAGTCGGTGGGGACCTCGATCCAGAGCGCGGCCGGCCGGTGGGTGCCGAGCGGCAGCACGTCGTCGCCCGGCTGGGGCATCGGCGTGAGCACCGGCACCGGCGCGTCGTCGGCGACGGTCGCGTGGGCTGCTCGCTGTGGCGGCCGCGCGGTGGAACACGAGACGAGCAGCCGGTCGGTCGCGAGGCCGTGGTGCAGCGGGCTCTCGGTGGTGCCGTACATGTCGGGCACGTAGCGCACGACCTTCGCGCCGAGGACGGTGAGGTTGAGGTGGGCGTTCTTGGCGATGAGCGGATCGAACGTCCAGCACACCTCCGGGATGCCTCGGCTCGCGAGCAGCTGGCGCTGGTGTTCCTTGAGCAGTCGTCCCACCCCGAGGTTGCGCGCGTCTTCCTTCACGCCGAGCAGGTGCGACCAATGTGTCGGCCGCCCGTCGATGGCGCCCGCGAGGCCGAACACGAAGCCGCACAGCTCTCCGTCGGGCAGGAACCCGCCGAGGCAGAGCCCGCCGACGTACGTCGCCACCTGCAGCATCGACGCGGGCACGCTGTCGAACTCCTCGCCCCACACCTCGTGCTGGAGCGCGACGCACGCCCGATACTCGCTGACGGAAGCGAGCGGGCGCACCGCGATGGACGGACTCGCCACCGCGCTCTCGGAGCGCGCGGTCGGAGCGGATTCGTTGCGTGGGGCGGTTGCCATCGACGCGAGGCGGGAATGGGGGCGACATGACGCGGTTCGTGACGCAAGCCGAAGTTACGATCCCAAGCGGTATACCACAATGGTCGACAGGATTCGGTGGCCTCGATCGCTTGCCGCGCTCCGGGGGGCGACCTAAGCTTCCGACCCATGGCCGCCAAGAAAGCTCGCCGCGCCCCGTCCTCGCCCGCCAAGGCCCGCCGCGCCAGCCCCGCGGAGGAATCGCCGCGCCAGGATCACGTGTCGCGCGCGTATCAGGAGCTCCGGCGCATCATCGTCTGGGGGCAGTTTCCCCCCGGTTCGCGCATCTCGGAGCGGATCGTCGCCGAGCGGCTGAAGCTGAGCCGCACCCCGGTGCGGAGCGCGCTGCACCGGCTCGAGCAGGAGGGCTTCGTCGCCTCGAACGGTTCGGGGCGTGAGCGCCGCCTCATCGTCGCGCCGCTCACCATGCACGACGGGCAGGAGGTGTTCCGGATCGTCGGACATCTCGAAGGTCTGGCGGCGCGCACCGCCGCGGAGCTGCCGACGGCTCGACGCAAGACACTGGTGCTTCGGCTTCGCGCCGTCAACGGTGCGCTCTCCACGCAGTCGAAGAAGAAAGGGAATGCCACCCGGTTCTTCGATCTCGACATCGAGTTCCACCGGCTGTACGTGGAAGGCGTCGTCGGCCCACGACTGCTCACGCTCCATCGCGCCATCAAGCCGCAGAGCGAGCGTTACACCCGGCTGTATGTCAGCGTGCTGCTCGACCAGATCGCCACCTCGGTGCGCGAGCACGAGCGCATCGCCGCCAGCATCGCGCGCGGGGATCCGGACGCCGCCCAGCGGGCGGTGGAGACCAACTGGCGCAACGCCGCGGAGCGGCTCACCCATATCATCGCGCAGCACGGCGAGCGGGGGAGCTGGAACGCCTGGGGGATCGAGTGAGGTGCGCCGTAGAAAGGGATTCCCTCAGCCCGAGGAACGCTGCGATGCTTAACGCGCAATACCGGTCGTCGTATCTTCGTCGAAAATTCAGCCAAGGCAGAACCATGCCCTTCGTCGTCGCCTCACGCATCGCGCGCCAGCTCATTTTCCTCGGCATCGCGGCCATCCCGCTTCTCGCGCAGACCTCCCGCGTCGATGAGCGCGTCGTCGATAGCATCGTCGCAGCGGGCATGAAGCAGCAGCGGCTCGTCGGCGCCTCCGTGGCGCTCGTCCGCGGCGG
>JBBQDE010000317.1:0-3916 GCA_038319425.1 Gemmatimonadales bacterium | reverse complement strand
GAGGACCGCGCCAAGGCGCTCGGCTGGCTCTCGGCCGCCACGAACGCCGGCGTCGCCATTGGCCCGGTGCTCGGCTCCATCTCGAGCCAGTGGGGGCGCGCCGCGCCTGGATTGTTTGCCGCGGCGCTGTGCGCGGTGAACATGGCATTCGCGTGGCGTTTCCTGAACGAGTCGCGCGACATGGTGGAAGCGGCCGAGGCGAAGGCGAACCCAGCGCCGCGCGGCCGGTCGCGCGATGCGATCGCGCACGTCATCACCCATTCATCGGAGCCGGCGTCGCGATTGATCTGGATCTACGCGATCGCGATGGGCGCGTTCCAGGGCGTGACGTCGATGCTGGCGCTCTTTCTCGCGGTGCGCTTCAACGTGACGGCGAAGACGATCGGCTTCTTCTTCGCCTATACCGGCGTGATCAGCGTGCTGACGCGCGCGCTGATTCTCGGCCGGATGGTGGACAAGTACGGCGAGGCGCGCTTGTCGCGCTTCGGCTCGACGCTGCTCGCGCTCGGCATCGCGTCGCTGGCGTTCATCCGTCCGCTGGCCGACCCCGCCGGCGTGGCCGCGCGGTCAGGGGGGATGCTGCCGCCGGCCGCGGTGGCATTCCTGCCCTACCTGCCGCTCGCGCTGGCCGTCGCGCTTCTGCCGCTCGGCACCGCGTTCACCTTTCCATGCGTGACGGCGCTGCTGTCACGCGTGATCTCGAGCAAGGAGCGCGGCCTGTACATGGGGGTGCAGCAGACGTTCGGCGGGTTGGCGCGGGTGTGCTTCCCGATCCTGTTCGGCTGGCTGTTCGACAAGTACCTGCCGCTGCCGTTCCTGCTGTCCGCGACATTGGTGGTGTTCACGATTTATCTGGGGTTGGGCATGGAGGCGTATATCAAGCCTGCCCCCGCCCTCAGCTGAGAAACCCCGCTCACCAAGTCGTTCTCGCCCGGACCAGCGGCCTCGTGGCAGTACCGGGTACCTGGTACCCTGTCCGTTGTACCTTTTACGGCCGATTCGGCGCGACGCTGGTCACGTGGTGTCCGCCGAATCGCGCGTACAGGGTACAGGGTCGGTGGTCCTGGTACGCGGTACAGCCGGAGAAATCATCGCGAGCGCTCAAGCGCTCGGCGTGGTGGGCCGCGCGCTCAGCTCTCCTTCGTGTTCTCGGCCAGGCCCGGCTCGCTGGCCAACACCGCCCGCGCAATCTCCACCATCGGCACCGAGCGGTCCTGCGACGTGCGCTGGAGGATGCGATACGCCTCCTGCTCCGTCGATCCGGTGCGGCGCATGAGGATGCCCTTCGCGCGCTCGATCGTCTTGCGGTTCTCCAGCGCGCCTCGCGCCGCCTGGGCGTCCTTCTTCGCCACGGAGAACTCGCGCGCGCGCGACACGGCGAGGCGCAGCGTGGAGTCGAGCACGCGCGGCGGCGTGGGCTTGGGGAGAAACGCGATCGCCGACGTCGCCGCGATCTCGCGCTCGCTCAGCACGATGGACTCGTCGCCACTGAACAGCACCACGGCCACCCCGGGCACCTGCGCCGCGATCTGCTCGGCCGCCTCGATTCCCGAGCCGTCCGGCATGTGCACGTCGAGCAGCACCACGTCGGGCACCACGTCGATCGCCCGTTCGATCGCCTCGCGCCCGCCCGTGACTTCCGCGACGACCACATGGCCCATCGTGTTCAGAAGCTCGACGAGCAACGCGCGTGCGTTGTCGTCGTCTTCGGCAATGAGGACGCGGATGGCTCCCGATTCAGGCATTGCGCTCGTGGATTGTTGAGAGGGCGTACGCGATGAATTTGGTCGTGCTCACCCGTCTCCCGCAATCTGTTCGAGCAAATCTTCCGCGCCCACGGGCTTCCGCAGCGTGAAGTCGCACGCCGGATCCTGCTCATTGCGCGGTTCCCAGCCCGTCACCACGCCGATGCGCAAGGCGGGCCGCCGTTCGCGCGCGAACGCCACGAGGTCCCAGCCGCTGCCGTCCGGCAACCCGATGTCGGTGACGAGCACCTCGAGGTAGGCGCCGGACTCGCGATCCAGGCGGTCGCGCGCCTCCTCCACCGTCTTCACCGATTCCACCTTGTGGCCGTCCGTCTCGAGCAGCGCCTGCATGAACTCGCGGCTGTCGGTATGGTCTTCCACGAGGAGGATGCGCCGCGCCGGACGCGCCCGCTTCGGCGCCTTGGGCGCCTCGTCGGCCACCGTATTCGTGCTCGCCGGAAAAACAAGCCGCACTGTCGTGCCCTTGCCCATCTCGGACTCGATCTCCGCCCGCCCGCGGTGCCGCCGCGCAATGCCGTACACCTCGGCCAGGCCCAGTCCCGTGCCGTTCACCCCCTTCGTGGTGAAGAAGGGCTCGAATGCGCGCTCGCGCACCTCGGCCGACATGCCCGTGCCGGTGTCGCTCACGGCGACGCTGATCTCCTCGCCCTTCGTCGTGCGGATGCGCAGCGTGCCGCCGCCCGGCATCGCGTCGAGCGCGTTCTGCACCAGGTTGAGGAGCGCCTCGCGCAGCTCGCCGGCGATCCCCTTCACGAACGCCCCTTCCGCCAGCGACTCGTCGAGTTGCACCACGCCGCCCTTGGCGCGCTCCTGCCAGAGCGGACGCGTCATCGCCACCACCTCTTCCACCATCACCGAGAGGTCGACCGTGTTCTCGCGGGCGCCGAGCAGCGGCTCCTGGCGGATGAAGCGGCCGACGCGGGCGGCGGTGGCGGCGCCCGTCTCCGCGGCCCGCGCGATCCGCGCCGCGTAGTCGCGGACGGCCGTGGGGTTGTCGGCGTTCACTTCGAGCAGGTACGCCGCGGCCATGATCGGATTAAGCGCGTTGTTCACGTCGTGCATCACGCCGGCGGCGAGCTGGCCGACCGCGGCGAGGCGCCGGTCGCGCGACGCCGCTTCCTGGAGCGTGAGCAGCTCGCGGGTACGCTCCTGCACCATGCGCTCGAGCCGTTCCGCTTCCGTCTGCACCTGCTGCTGGAGCCGGGTGCGCTCGGTGACGTCGCGCTCGACCGTCACGGCGCCGCGCACGCGTTTGTGGGGATCGTAGAGCGGGTTCGAGTTGACCTCGATCACGGCGATCTCGCTCTCGATGCCGCGGCGCACCTCGAGCGTCTCGCCGCGCACGCGCTCGCCGCGGAGGGCGCGGGCGGTGGGGTGCTCGTGCACGAACAGCGTGGTGCCGGTGAGCGTGCGCGGGCGGTCGAGCTGCCACAGCTCGCGGAGCGACTGCGGGTTGCTCTCGCCGTGCTCTTCGGCGGCTTGCGCGTTGGTGCGCACCGTCTTGCCGTCGGCGTCCACGACGCGCACGGAGTCGGGGAGCACGTCGAAGATGGACTCGAGCTGCGCGACGCTGCGGCCGAGGTCTTCGCGCAGTCCTTCGCGCTCGGTGACGTCGGAGCCGGCGAAGAGGACGCCGCGTCCACCGCGCCCGTCGGCAAGCGGCGCGAAGGTGGCCTCGACGAGCCGGCGGCCGCCGCGATGCTGGAACGGCACGCGCACGGAGACGACCGGCGCGCCGCCGGCGGCGATGTCGATCTGCTCGGTGAGGTCGGCGAGCGCATTGGGGAAGGCGTCGTAGATCGCGCGGCCACTCGCCTGCGCCACGTCGAGCCCCGTGAGGTCGCGATAGCGCGCGTTGGTGGCCACGAGCGCGAGGGCGCCGTCGAACAGGGCGACAGCCAGCGGCACGGCCTCGAGCAGCGCGTCGAGGCGGTGCCGTTCGGCCAGCGGCATGCCGGGCGCGAGATCGAGGGCGGACGAGAGCATGATGTCGAGATCGGGCTGGCTGCTACGTCGATGCCGGGACGGGCGGAGGAGCGACCTCGCTCCAACTTCGCCACCGAGGCAGGCAAGTCAATGACTGGTGCGGAGCGGCCGGGTCACGAGCCGACATGATGATGCGATCGAGCGCCTCGGTCCTGGGATTGCTC
>JBBQDE010000316.1:0-3944 GCA_038319425.1 Gemmatimonadales bacterium | reverse complement strand
GATGACCGACGCCGGATTCGACGATCCGTCGCGCTACAATCCCGAGCGACTCGGCGTCATCATCGGCAGCGGTATCGGCGGCCTCAAGACGTTCGAGGAGCAGCACGACGTCTACCGCGAGCGCGGCGCGAGCAAGATCAGCCCCTTCTTCATCCCGATGTTCATCGCCGACATTGCGTCGGGGGTCGTCTCCATGCGTTTCAACGCGCGCGGCCCCAACTACGCCACCGTCTCGGCGTGCGCCACGAGCGCGCACGCCATCGGCGACGCGTTCCGCACCATCCAGTACGGCGATGCGGACGTCATGATCTGCGGCGGGGCCGAGGCCACCGTCACGCCGATGGCGATCGGTGGCTTCGCGAACATGACGGCCCTCTCGAGGCGCAACGACAGTCCCGAGACCGCCTCCCGACCGTTCGACGCCACGCGCGACGGCTTCGTGATGGGCGAGGGCGCGGGCATCGTCGTCCTCGAGGATCTGGAGCATGCGCTGGCTCGCGGCGCCCGCATCTATGGCGAGGTCGCGGGCTATCGCGCAACCGGCGACGCGTATCACCTCACGGGCCAGCTGCCGGAGCACGAGGGGCTGCAGCGGGCGATGCGCGGGGCGATGACCGACGGCGGGCTTACACCCGCCGACATCGACTACGTGAATGCGCACGGCACCTCGACGCCGCTCAACGACTCCAACGAAGCGAAGGCGATCGCGCTGGTGCTGGGCGATGCCGTGACGAAGGTCAGCGTCTCCTCCACGAAGTCGATGACGGGGCACATGCTGGGCGCGGCCGGCTCGGTGGAGTTCATCGCCTGTACCCTGGCGATCCGCGACCAGATCGTGCCGCCGACGATCAACTATGCGACGGCGGACGCGGACTGCGGTGGCCTCGACTTCACGCCGAACTGCGCGCGGGAGCGCGAGGTGCGCGCCGCGTTGAGCAACAGCGCCGGCTTCGGCGGCCACAACGTCTCGCTCGCCGTCAAGCGCTATCAGGGCTGACGCCATGCTCCGGCCCGTACGCGCACGGTCGACGTACGATGGTTGACCGGCTCGCCCAGCGCAGCGGGATCGGCTACGACTCGCACCGGTTCGCGCCCGGCGGACCAATCGTCCTCGGTGGCGTCCGCATCGCGGCCGACGTGCACCTGCACGGCCACTCCGACGGCGACGCCATCGCGCACGCCGTGACCGACGCCATTCTCGGTGCAGCCGCGCTCGACGACATCGGCACCATGTTCTCGAACGCCGACGCGGTGAACGCGGGCCGCGACTCGATCGAAATGCTCGCGCTCGCCGTGGCACGGGTGCACGCCGCCGGGTGGCGCGTTGGGCAGCTCGACGTCGTGGTGATTGCCGAGACCCCGAAGATCGGGCCGCATCGCGACGCGATGCGGGCGAGACTGGCTTCGGCGGCGGACATCGAGACAGCCGACGTGAGCATCAAGGGCAAGACCAACGAGGGGATGGGGTTCGTCGGCCGAGGCGAAGGGATCGCGTGCCTGGCCACGGCGACCATCGTACGCGCCTGACATGCTGCAGTCGCTCCTGGAGTGGCTGGCGGGGCTGCCGGCGGCGGTCCTGTACGTGTCGCTGGCGCTCTTCGCCGCGTTCGAGAACGTGTTTCCGCCCCTGCCTACCGATACCGTCGTCGCGTTCGGCACCTGGCTCGCCGCTCGCGGCAGCGGCAGCGCCGTCGGCGCGTTCCTCAGCACCTGGTTCGGGAACGTCGCGGGCGCGGCGGCGATGTATTTCATCGGGCGCCGTCATGGCACGAGCTGGATGCGCCGCCAGTTTCCCCGTCTCGCGAACGAGGACGGCGAAGCGCGGCTGCGCGCGCTCTATTCGCGCTACGGCATCGCGGCGCTGGTCGTGAGTCGGTTCATTCCGGGCGTGCGCGCGCTCGTGCCGCCGTTCGCCGGCGCGCTGCAGGTGCCAGCCGGCTCCGCGATCGCTGCCACGGCGATCGCCTCGGGCCTCTGGTATGGGCTCATCAGCTATCTCGCGTGGCGCGCCGGCACGGACTGGGACGCCGTGAGTGCGATGATCGCGCGATCCGGACGCGTCGTCACCATGCTGGCGGTCGCGATCGCCCTGGTCGGGAGCGCCTTCTGGTACTGGCGCCACCGGCGTCAGCGCGCCGAGCCATGACCGACGTCGATCGCCGCTCCCGCGCCTTCCTGCTCGCGGGCTTCACGGACTATGTGGCGCTGGAGCAGGGCCTCTCCCCGCGCACACAGGAAGCCTATCAGCGCGACCTGCGGCGCTTCGCCGAGTATGCCGACGTACAGGGCATCGCCGCGCCGAACGGGATCACGGCGCGGCTGCTGCGGGAATACGTGTACCACCTCAAGGACCTCGGGCTCGCGGCTGCCTCGATCCGCCGCAATGTGTCCGCGGTCCGGACCTACTTCCGCTTCCTCACCGGCGACGGGATCGTCGTTCGCGATCCGAGTGAGCGGCTCGAGACGCCGAAGCGCTGGCGCAGCTTGCCCGACGTGCTCACCGTGGCCGAGGTGCAACAGCTGTTGGCGTCCCCCACGCTCGACGATGCGCTCGTTTTTCGGGATCGCGCCCTGCTCGAGCTGGCGTACGGCGCGGGCCTGCGCGTGTCGGAGTGGATCACGCTTGGCGTGCGCGACCTCCTGCTGGAGGACGGGCTCGTGCGCGTCTTCGGCAAGGGAAGCAAGGAACGGCTGGTGCCGATCGGGCGGTCCGCGATCGGAGCGGCGGCCATCTACCTGCGGGAGTTGCGGCCGAAGCTGGAGAAGGGGGAAGGGAAGGGCGTCCTGTTCCTGAACTCGCGCGGCAAGCCGCTCACGCGCATGGGTGCGTGGAAGATTCTTCGCGGGCACGTGGATCGCGCGGGCATCGCCAAGCACGTGTCGCCGCACACGCTCCGGCACTCGTTCGCCACCCACCTGCTGGAGGGGGGCGCCGACCTGCGCGCGGTGCAGGAGATGCTCGGCCACGTGGACATCGCCACGACGCAGATCTACACGCATGTCGACCGGGAGTACCTGCGCCAGGTGCACCGCAGCTTCCACCCCCGAGGGTAGGTTTCTCCGGCGGTACTTTTACTTGGTACGAAGTACGAGATACTATGTACGCCGGATTCCGGCGCGCCGAATCCCTGGTACGGAGTAGTCAGTACTTCGTACCGAGTACTCAGTATGCCAAAGCAAAGCCATGCTCCTCGTGATCGACAACTACGACTCCTTCACCTACAATCTCGTCCAGTATCTGGGCGAGCTTGGCGCGGAGATCATCGTGCGGCGCAACGACGCGATCACGGTGGAGGAGGTCGGCACGCTGGCCCCGAGCGGGATCGTGCTGTCGCCCGGTCCGTGCGCCCCGGCGCAGGCTGGCGTGACGGTGGACGTGATCCGCGCGTGGGGGGCGCAAATTCCCACGCTCGGCGTGTGCCTGGGCCATCAGGCCATCGGTGAAGCGTATGGCGGGCGAGTCGTGCGCGCCGCGCGTGCGGTGCACGGCAAGACGTCTCGCATCACGCATGACGGGTCCGGCCTGTTTGACGGATTGCCGTCGCCGCTCGTCGTTGGCCGGTACCACTCGCTCGTGGTCGAGCGGGAATCGCTCCCGGCGTCACTTGAAGTGGTCGCGACCGCGACCGACGATCCTCGCGAGATCCATGCGCTCCGTCATGTGTCCCACCCCGTGTGGGGCGTTCAATTCCATCCCGAGTCCGTGCTGACACCGAACGGCAAGCAGCTCCTGCGCAATTTCCTCGGCTACCTCGCCGCGTGAGCCGCCACCTCCTCGTAGCGGCGTTGCTCGCGCCCTTCGCTGCTGGAGCGCAGGACGTCGTGCTGCGCGACGCCGGCGCGGGGCAGGGTGCTGCCATCGTGGGACGGGTCGCGAGCGGACCGCACGTGCTGCGAGCCGGCACCGCGCCCCTCGTGCTCCCGCGCGACAGCACCGTGACGGA
>JBBQDE010000315.1:0-3945 GCA_038319425.1 Gemmatimonadales bacterium | reverse complement strand
AGGCGGAGGACGTAGCGGCCATCGAGCTTCGTGTGGGAGAGATACGCCTCACCGCTCGCGTTCACCCGGTGCAGGATCTCCGCATTGAGGCACTCCCGCTCGCTCTCGCTCGCATCGGGCGGTGTGTAGCGGAAGCAGACGAGCGAAAACAGCACCGGGGCGGTGGTCTCCCAGCCGCGCTCCGCTCGCACCCAACCGGCGAACGCCGTCGCGAGCGCGCAGTGATGCTCCAGCCGCGCGGCGAGGCCCTCGGCGCCGAAGGCGCGAATCACCATCCACAGCTTGAGCGCGCGGAAGCGGCGGCCGAGCTGCACGCCGTAGTCCATCAGATTCACCACGTCGTCCTGCTCACGCGTGACGAGGTACTCCGGCACGAGGGAGAATGCGCGCTTCAGCACGTCCGGATGCCTGGTGTAGAACGCCGAGCAGTCGATTGGCGTGAACAGCCACTTGTGTGGATTCACGACGAGCGAGTCGGCGTCTTCCGTGCCGTCGAGCACATGGCGCAGGCGCGGTGACACTGCGGCAACACCTCCGTACGAGCCGTCGACGTGCAGCCACACCTGCTCGCGGCGACAGATCCGGGCGATGGCCGGCACGGGGTCGATGCTCGCCGTGCTCGTGGTGCCCACCGTCGCCACGCATGCCAACGGAAGAAAGCCGGCGGCGCGATCGGCCGTGATCGCGGCGTCGAGCCGATCGGGGCGCATCCGATAATCGTCGTCCGTCGCGATCTTCACGACGTTGTCGAGGCCGAAGCCGAGCGTGAGCGCGCCCTTGTCCACGCTGGAGTGCGCGTGTTCGGAGCAGTACACGCGCAGCGTGGGAAGGTCGGGCCGTCCCGCCATGCCGCGGGCGCGAATCGCGAGCTCCGGTTTCGCCTCGCGAGCTGCGGCGAGCGCGAGCATCGTGGAGATGGACGCGGTGTCGTTGATGAGGCCGAACCATCCGTCGCCGAGCCCGAGCAGCTGGCGCAGCCAATCCATGGTGAGCTGCTCGAGCTCCGTCGCGGCGGGTGACGTCTTCCACAGCATCGCGTTGACGTCGAGCGCCGCGATGAGCAGCTCGGCGAGAATGCCGGGAATCGACGACGAGATGGAGAAGTAGGCGAAGAAGCCCGGATGGTTCCAATGCGTGATCCCGGGCAGGATGCGACTCTCGAAGTCGGCGAAGATGCGCTCGAGCGGCTCGGCGCCGGCAGGCGGCGTTTGCGGCAGCGAGCGCCTGACGTCGCCCGGCGCGAGTGGCGACACGACATGGTGCCGCTCGGGGTGGTCGAGATACTCGGCGATCCAGGCGAGCAGCCGCGCGCCCTGCTCGCGCAGCTCAGCGGTGGGGAGGTCACCCAGCGCGTCGTCACTCATCATGCCCTGCGCGACGCGGACTGCCTGCGGCAATCACGAATTCCCGGCTGTACCGGGTACCGGGTACCCTGTACGGTGTACCCTGTACGGCCGATTCGGCGCGACACTGGCCACTCGGTATGCGCCGCATATGGCGTACGGGGTACAGGGTCACAGGTACCTGGTACAGGGTACGGCCCGGAGTCTCATGTTGATCATGCATCGCTCCTCTACCGCCAGCGGAAAAGGCGTAGGGCTACCGTGAACGTGATGATCAGCCACGCGACCATCACCGCGATCTGCGGCGCCACTGCGCCCCAGCCCGCCCCCTGCAGCATGGTCGCACGCAGCGCGTCGTTGGTGGCCGTGAGCGGGAGGGCCTTGATGAAGGGCTGCGCGATGCGCGGAAAGTTCGCTGACGAGAAGAACACCCCCGACAGCACCCACATCGGCATCATCGTCAGGTTCATCAACCCCGACACCCCTTCGATCGTGCGGGCGCGAGAGGCGATCAGCAGACCCAGGCCGCCGAATGACAGCGCCGCCAGCAGGCAGACGACGAGCAGCTGGAGCAGCGATCCACGCACTGGCACGTCGAAGAACAGCGCGGCACTGCCGAGCAGCACCGCCACCTCGAGTATGAGAAAGACGAATCGCGACAGAAGGAACGACGCCAGGTAGTGCGAGCGCCGCATCGGCGTGGACACGAGGCGCTTGAGCAGGCCCTTCCTCCGCGCCTCGACGATGGCGAAACCGAGACCCCAGATGCCACCACCCATGATGTTCATGCCGAGGAGGCCGGGCACGACGAAGTCGATGTACCGCGATCCCTTCTCGCGCACCTGACGTTCGGAGACTGGCACCGGATCCCGCCGTCCCGCGGCCCGCTGGAGGGCGTCGTCGATCGCCGCGCGCGCCGAACGTCCATCCGGGCGGGTATCGTCGAAGCGGTACTCCACACCGCCGGCTCCATTCGCCGCGGCGACCAGCGCCACCTCGCCGGTGCGCAAGGCGCGCGACGCCGAGTCGTCGCGCATGACCCGCACCCTCAAGCCCGCTGCCGCCGCGAGCTTCGCGGCGACCGAGTCTCCGGCCGGCGTTCCGCCCACCACGCCAACGACGAGCACGTCGGCCGGCTTGTTCCGAAACGCAATCCCGAGCCCCAGCGCAAGGATCACCGGAAAGGCGAAGGTCCAGAACACCGCTTCGGGCTCGCGCAGAAACTCCTTGAACCGTACGAAGGTGAGCTGGGCGAGCGAACGGTCGCGCCACGCGGCACGCGTCTCCGTGGCCTCGCGCATCAGCGGCTCGCGCCGCACCGAATCCCGCACGACGTCAGACATCGCGCAGCTGCCTCCCGGTGAGCGAGACGAACACGTCCTCGAGCGTGGCGGAGTGCGTCGCCAACTCACCGAGGGTGAGCGCCCGCCGCGACAACTCGCCGAGCAGCGACGGGACGGCGCGCGCCAGCTCCTGCACTTCCAGCGTCCAGCGTCCGTCGTGTTCCCGCGCGGCGGTCACGCTGTCGATGCCGCGGAGCATCTCCGCCGACAGTGCACCGGCCGGTTCGTTCGTGACGGTGAACTCCACCACGTGCTCCGCCCCGAGCGATGCGATCAGCTCGCGCGGCGTGCCGAGCGCGATCACGTGCCCGTGATCCACGATCGCCACGCGATCACACAGCCGCTCGGCCTCATCCATGTAGTGCGTCGTGAGCACGATGCTGCGCCCACTCGCGCGAAGCTCGACGATGAGGTCCCAGAGCTGCCGGCGCGATTGCGGATCGAGCCCGGTCGTCGGCTCGTCGAGAAAGAGGAGCTCCGGATCGCCGACGATCGCGCAGGCCAGCGCGAGCCGCTGCTTCTGGCCGCCGGACAGCTTGCCGACGCGCGCGCCTCGCTTCTCGCCGAGCTGCACGACGTCGATCACCTCGTTCACGTCGCGTCCCCGCGCGTAGAAGCTGCGAAAGAGACTTACGGTCTCGTCCACCGTGAGCTTCTCCGCCAGTTGCGTCTCCTGCAGCTGGATGCCGAGCCGCTCGCGCAGGGAGCGCTCGTCGCGGTCCCACCGGCGGCCGAGCACTTCCACCTCGCCCGCATCCGCCTCGGTGAGCCCCTCGCAAATCTCGATCGTCGTCGTCTTGCCGGCGCCGTTGGGGCCGAGGAGGCCGAAGCATTCGCCGGACGCCACCGTCAGGTCGAGGCCGTCAACGGCCACCACGTCGCCGTACGACTTGCGGAGACCGGCGACGCGAAGCGCGGGCTTAGCTGAGCTGGAGATCATGCCGCGGAAAGTACGGTCACGCTCCGCCACGCGTGAGCACCCGCTCGGGCTCGCCGTCGAACCACGTCGCGGCACCCTGGAGGAAGCGGCGCGTCACCGTGCTGTCGCCGCTCAGGATCGCCTCGCGAAAATCGCGGAGCCGCTCCTCGCACGACTGCAGCGCGGCGGCGATTGCGGCGGCGTTGTCGTCCACGATCGGGCTCCACATCGTGGGCGACCCGCCGGCGAGGCGCGTCATGTCGCGCCCGCCGGGGCCCAACGATGATCGGCGCACGCCCGCGTCGCGCAGCGTGACCGCGAGCGCGCTCGAGAGCAGGTG
>JBBQDE010000314.1:0-3956 GCA_038319425.1 Gemmatimonadales bacterium | reverse complement strand
TTCGCGCCCGCGACGTACACGCGCGCCTGCATCACGGGCGCGAGCCGGTGCGGGCTGTCCGGCGCATCGGTGGCGAGCCCGCCGCCGTGGTATGACGCGGCTGCGGCGACGCGGTCGGGAAAGTGCCCCGCCGCCGCCAGCGACAGACGTCCGCCCATGCAGTAGCCGGTCGTGCCGATCCGGCCGTTCGGCGACGCCGCATGCGTATCGAAGTGCGCGAAGTACGCCGGCATGTCCCGCATGATGTTCGCGATGCTCACCGTTGGCAGCACCTTTGTCTTCCACTCATCGAGGATGGCGCGATCGCTGAACAGCTTCGCGCCCGGCGCCGCGAATCCGCTGCGATAGTAGAGGTCTGGCAGGATGACGTGATATCCGCTGCCCGCCATCCGCTCGCCCATCTCGAACAGCGCGGGCCGGATTCCAAGGCCGTCCATGAAGAAGACCACGCCGGGCCAGTGCCCGCCGCCGTCGGGCTCGAAGACGTGGGTCGGACAGATGCCGTCGTCGGTGTGCAGGTCGATGATGTCGTGTGTCACGTGCGCGAGATCGAGGAATGGTGAAGAAGGGCGCAGGCATGCCTCGGCGCCTCGTGACGCACCAGCAACAGAACCCCCGCCCAGGCGTCAGTCGTCCTCGGTCGCCTTCTCGGCGTCCTCGCCGTGTTCCACGATGTCGCCGGTCGTGAAGAGGATGCGCTGCAGGGTCTCGCGCCACTCCGGCTTTTTCCGGAGCAGAAATTCGAGATCCATGCCGAAGTGCTTCATCTCCTCCTTCTGGGCGTTGTGCATGATCGCCTTCGCCTGCTTGTCCTTCTCCAGCGAGATCCGTTGCTCGTACCAGCCGATCGCCTCGGCCTCCTCGGTGAGCGACGTGATCATGCGCGCGAAGGTGCGCGTCGCGCTCGAGAGCTCGTCGGGCGGCTCGTGATATTGCTCGAAGCCCATGGTGTTCCTCGGACGGTGTGAGTGTCGCGCCACGCGCCGTACGTCTGCACGCGGCGATCGACGATCTCATCACGCACTGAGCGGGCCGCGTGCTACCGCGGCGATATCATCGCGTTGGTGTCCCGCAGCGGCGACGGCACCTCGGCACCCGCCACCGCCGCCCTCGCTGGTGACGGCACGCGAGTACCCGCAGCGCCGATGCCCGACTGCACGGTGACCGCGACGCGCTGCACGCCGTTGACGCCCATGCCTTGCCTGTTCCAGCGCACCTGGGGATCGAGCGGCTGCACGTTACCGGCCGCGTCGGTGGCCCGGGACGCGAGCACGTAGTCACCCGGCGTGTCAACGTTCCAATCCGCCCGCCACTGGGTCCAGGCGTACGGATCGTCGAAGACCTTCACGAGCTCGGCGTCGCGCCACGTCGTCCCGCCATCCCCGCTCAGCTCCACTCGCGTGATCCGCCCCGACCCGGACCACGCCGTGCCCTGAATAGCGTGACGGCCGGGAGCGAGGAAGCGATGGCGACTGATCGCGTCGGGTACGCCCGGTGGGGCGATCACCGACATCACGCGCTTCAACGTCACCGGCTCGCCCGGCTCTCCCTTCACCTGCTGGTAGCGATAGACCTTGGCCTGCTCGACGCCGCGAAACGGCTCGCTCAGCACGGTGATGGCTCGCAGCCACTTCACGCTCGCCATCCCGTACCAGCGTGGCACGATCAGCCGCAACGGAAAGCCGTGTTGAGGGAGGAGCGGATGCCCGTTCGCCGCCCAGGCGAGCATCACTTCGTCCCGCATCGCTTCGGCGATCGGCAGGCTCCGCTCGAACGCGTGCTCGACGCCGAGGTCGATCCCCGTGTCCCATCCGGTGAACAGCACCTCGACGGCGTCCGTCAGCACCCCCGCCTCCTCGAGCAGTGAGCGCAGCGGCGTGCCAGTCCATTGATACGTGCCGATGTCTTCCTTGCTCCACGGCACGTACACCGCGCGCGGGTGAATCGTGGCGCGCCCCGTCCCCGCACATTCCATCGTGACCGCCTGCGTCACGGTCCGGCGTGCCTTGAGCGCGGCGAGCGACACCCGGCGAGGCGCGCGCACGCGTCCCCCGATGGCGAGCGAGTAGTCGGCGCCCGAGAGCTTCGGGATGTCGAAATGGATCAACAGGTAGTGCGCGCCGAGCGGCGTGACGGCCTCGCGCAGCAGCTCGGCTTGCATGCCGTGATTGCGGAACGCCAGCGTCGTCTCGGCGGCACTGAAGTCACGCCAGTTCTCCTGCGGGTCGGGGCGCGCGGCCGTCGGCGTGTCGGGGATGGTCGTGCAGGCGCCCGTCACGTCGGTCGGGCTGCCGTGTTCGCGCAGGCCGGTGAGGGCCGTCGCCGCCACGGCGCCCATCGCAACAAAGCCGCGACGTGACATCTTCGAGGGCGCGGAGTGCGCGGATGTGGCCACGCTTGCGTCGTCGGAGGAAGAATGGGAATCGCTCATCAGGATAGCACGCGCTCGACGAAGGGTTGAGCAGCACGGCACGCAGTAGGATGCTGCTCGGCAGATGATGTGCCGGAGCAACTCTCGCGGTGCAGTCGCGTCTCTCGTGACGATGGCCCGTCGCACGACGTCCGCCTCCGACGGCGACGCGTAACGAATCGATGCAGGGCTGTATCGTTAGATGACGGCGGCGCGATCGGGGTGGGTACGAGGCGCGCACGTCATGCGCGCCTCGCCCTGTTTCACATCCGGTTCGGGGCGTCGGGCCGAGGAGCGATCGTAGGCGCGCTGGCGCCGGCAGCACGGCCGAGCGCACGAACGCGCTCGAGATTCTGCACCGCCCCCTGGTGCTGACGCGCCACGAGCGTGCGCACATCGGCGGGGAGATCCTTCTTCAGCGCGTCCTCGTAATTCTTGACGGCCACCTGCTCGCCGCGCTCGCACTCCGTGATGATCGCCGCGTCGTCCTTGCCCGTGACCGCCGCCTTCAGGTCGATCCATCCGCGATGGATCTTGGCGGCGACGCTCCCGCTGGTCGCCGGCTTGCCGCCCAGCCGCTGCACCTCGGCTCTCAGCTCGGCCTCGGCGTGCTCGATCACCTGCACACGTGACGTGAACAGCGTCCGCGTCTCGGTGTTCTTCACCCCGGCAGCCGCCGTCCGAAATCCGTTCACTCCATCCTCGCAGGTCTCGATCAGGTCGTTGAGGACGGATATCGCTGCTTCGTTCGCTTGCGCCATGGTGGTGCTCCTTTGTGATGAGTGACAGGTCTCTTCTTGGGCAGGGGGCGTGCCCAATGCGTCGAACGAGCCGAAAGATCGTGGTGCCGGCTCGGCAGGGTCTGCTCAGCATCGTGCGGGCGCTCAAACGTGGGGAACGAGAGCGTTGTCGTGACAGAAAGGGTGCTCAGCGCAGCGCGATACATCATGACCGCGGCCAGTACATGATCACCCCCGCGCCGGCGATGCAGATCATGGCCCCGACGATGTCCGGCATGTCGGGACGCCGGCCGTCGATCCCCCAGCCCCACAGCAGCGAGAGCACGACGAAGAATCCGCCGTACGGGCGTACGTGCGCCCGAACGAGGCACTCTGCCCGGTGGGGATCACGCCGTAGAGCAGGAGCAGCACGCCGCCGAGCAGCCCGACGAATACGCTGCGCCCCTCGCGCAGCCATCGCCACACGAGGTAGCCTCCGCCCACCTCGGCCAGCCCCGCTGCCACGAACAGTGCGATGGAGCGGGCAAGTCCGGACAGCGGCATTGCACCGACGGGATTGTGGGTCAGACCGACGAGCGCCTCGCGGGCGCGGGCGCGCAGCAGTCGCTCGCGCCGCGCTGCATGGGCGGGCAGACGACCGACCCGAACGAGCAGAAGACACAGCAGTCGCCGGCGTTGGGACGAATGATCGCGTGGCAGGCGGCGCACTCCTGAAAGAACAGGCACGCGTCGGTCGGCATCACGAGCGATTCGCGGTGCCCGCAGTGCGGACACCGGAGATCGGACGTCAGGATGGGCTGCATCGC
>JBBQDE010000313.1:0-3957 GCA_038319425.1 Gemmatimonadales bacterium | reverse complement strand
GACGAGGACGACGACGAGGACGACGATGCGGATCATGACCGCCGCGATCGCGACCACCGCGATCACGACCGCCGCGATCATGACGGTCGCCACGACGATCGCGATGGACGGTACGGAACGCGCGGCCCCGTTCGGCAGGGCTGTGTGGATGCGAACCGTGACGGGATCTGTGACAACGCGCAGTCCACGAGCCAGCCGTTCCCGATCGGGATTCCGCAGACCATCCCGCAGGGAACCACGACCCGTCGCGTCTGCGTAGACGCCAATCGCGACGGCAGGTGCGACGACGGCGGACCGCTGGTACGCATCACGAAGCCGTAATTGACGAAGCGGCTCCGGCACGAACGAGAGGGGCGGCCAGGTGGCCGCCCCTCTCCTCGTTGCGCCATCCTCCGCCGGCTGCGCGTTAACGTCGCTCGCCGGCACCCAGCGCTGAGCGATCCGCCGCCGTGCCGCCCTGCAGTTTGGCCATGAAGCGCTGTGACTCCGAGATGCGCTCGATCTCGATCGACATCGCCTCGACCGCCTGCTCGATGCGCTGAAGCTGGCCGGACATGGTGGCGTCGGGCAGCGCGGGCATGTCGGCGCGACGCTCGAGCCGGCGGCCCATGGCGCGCGCGAGCGGCCAACCGATGATGATCACCGCGAGCATGATGAAGAACGCGATCGAAATGTCCACCGCCTGCGGCGGAATGACGTCTTCCATCCCGCTGCGATGGATCGTGAGGCCCGGACCGTTTCGCGCATCGCCGGCGATGACCGGCCGGCCGTCGATGATGGTCACGGCGTTCTCGCCGCTGGCTTCGGCGGCGGCGCGCGTTGCATCCTGGATCGACTGCCGGATCTGGTTGCGGATCTGCTCGCGCGTCGGCACGGCCCGCGCCTCGGGGGCTGGCGGGGCCTGCGGGGCCGCTGGTGCTGCCTGGGCCTGCCTGGCGGAGCTCGCCTGACTCAGTACGATGCGATAACCGGACATCACTCTGCCTCGTCGGTGGAGGGCGCCGGCGATCGTACCGGCGCCCTTCCAACCTACGACGTGCCGCGCCCCGAAGTTACACGGCCGGCCGCGATCCTTCGCGGGCGAGGAGCGCCGCCTTGCGGGCGATTCCCCAACGATAGCCGCCCAGTGCGCCGTCGCCGCGCACCACGCGATGGCAGGGAATGAGGACGGCGATCCGATTGCTCGCGCACGCCCGCGCGACCGCCCGCGCCGCGGTGGGACGCCCGAGCTCCTCCGCCACCGCCTGATAGCTGCGAGTGGCGCCTTCGGGGATCTGCTGGAGCGCGCGCCAGACCTGCCACTGGAACGCCGTCGCCCTCACGTCGAGCGGCAGCTCGTCGTCGCCGGCGCGGCCCTCGACGTGGGCGCGGCCCTCGACGTGGGCGACGACCGAATCCACCAGCCGATCCCGCGAGTCGGTCGCCCGGGCCAGCTCCGCGGCCGGGAACTCGGCGCGCAGTGCATCGACGAGCACCGCCTCGTCGTCCCCGAGCGACACGCTACAGACGCCCCGCTCCGTGACGGCCACCAGCAGCAGCCCGAGCGATGTGGGCACCGCCGTGTAGTGGATTGTCACGCCCGTCCCGCGGCGGCGGTA
Organism: Gemmatimonadales bacterium; assembly: GCA_038319425.1. Taxonomy (GTDB): domain Bacteria; phylum Gemmatimonadota; class Gemmatimonadetes; order Gemmatimonadales; family Gemmatimonadaceae; genus AG11. The sequence continues at coordinate 2,359 of JBBQDE010000313.1, read as the reverse complement.
CACGCCCGGCGTCATGCCGAGAGCATCGGCGGCCGTCTCGTAGACCCGGCGCCCGGACGCGAAGCCCGCCTCGTAGGTGGCGCTGCTCACCGTGCGTCCGTCGCGGAGCGCGGTCTTGAGCGCGCGCACGCGGTGCTGCTCCTGGTACTGCCGCGGCGACATCCCCACGACGCGCGTGAAGATGCGCTGGAGATGGGTGGGGCTCGCCCCTGCATCGCGCGCCAGCCGCTCGAGCGGCAGCGACTCGTGGGTATGTGCGTCGATGTACCGGCGCACCCGTTCGGCGAGGGTGACCTGGGCATCGGTGGCGGGGCGGGGCTTCAGCATCGTAAACATTGGCTCCTCCTGGGTGACGCGGGAAGTATCGCGTTCCAGGCTGAACCCAAGCTATCCGAATGTTGCTCGCGGTGGCGAATCGCTTCCGGCCTGCGCGGCGGTGAGGAAGCCGTGCGCGGTGAGCGAGGCGCAGGAAAGGTAGCGCGGCCCATGGCGTATGGCGTCGACTCGCCGGCGTGAGGGCTGTCGTGGCCCGAGCGCGCTATCTCACCCGCTGATCCCTCGCCGCTCAGTGCGCACTGGCCGTTACGTCGTCTCGCCGCCGTTCCTACGCGTTCTTGACCTCACTCACGAGTCTAGTCAACGAGCTCTTGGCATCCCCGAACAGCATGCTCGTCGCCGGCGCATGGAACAGGGCGTTCTCGATGCCGGCGAAGCCCGCCGCCATGCCGCGCTTCAGCACGATCACGCTCTTCGCACGGTCCACGTCGAGGATCGGCATGCCGTAGATCGGCGACGACTTGTCCTCACGCGCCGCGGGGTTCACCACGTCGTTCGCGCCGATCACCAGGGCGACGTCGGTCTGCGGGAATTCACTGTTGATCTCGTCCATGTCGTACAGCTTGTCGTACGGCACGTTCGCCTCGGCGAGCAGGACGTTCATGTGCCCCGGCATGCGTCCCGCGACCGGATGGATGGCGTACTTCACCTCGCCGCCGCGCTTCTCGATCAGTTCCGCGAGCTCGCGCACGGCATGCTGCGCCTGCGCCACGGCCATGCCGTAGCCCGGCACGATGATCACGCGCTGCGCGTAGGCGAGTTGGATCGCGGCATCCTCCGCCGACACCGAGCGCACCGGGAATGCAGAGCCCGAGCCCACCGCGGCGGCGGCGGTCTCCCCACCAAACGCGCCGAACAGCACGCTGGCGAACGAGCGGTTCATCGCCTTCGACATGAGGATCGCGAGCAGGAAGCCCGAGGCGCCATCGAGCGCGCCGCAGATGATCAGGATGCTGTTGCCCAGTGCGAAGCCTGTGGCCGCCGCGGCGAGCCCACAGTAGGAGTTGAGCAGCGCGACGACGACCGGCATGTCCGCGCCGCCGATCGGCATCACCATCAGCACGCCGAGCAGTGCGGCGAGGCCGATCATGCCATAGAATGCCGTCGCCTGCGCGGGGTTCATCACCACCATGCCGAACAGCACGCATGCCGCGGCGAACAGCGCGAAGTTGACGAGGTTCTGGCCGCGATACGTCATCGGCTGCGAGGGGATCCACTCCTGCAGCTTGCCCGCGGCGATCAGCGCACCGGTCACGGTGAGGGAGCCGAGCAGCACCTCGAACCCCAGCGCGGCCATCTTGGCCATGCCGATCTGCCCGTCACCGCCATGGAACGTCGAGTAGTACTCGGCCACGCCCACGAGCGTGGCCGCGAGCGCGCCAAAGCTGAGCGACATCGCGATCCGCTGCGGCAGCGCCGTGGTCGGCACCCACATGCCGAGCGGATAGCCGATGAGCGCACCGAGCACGAGGCCACCGGCGATCCACCGGTAGTCCACGATCTGGTGGTTCATCAGCGTGCCGGAGAGCGCCAGCAGCATGCCCACGGCGGCCTGCTGCATGCCGCGCCGTGCCTTGTCGGGGCGCGTGAGGCTGCGCAGCCCGAAGATGAAGAGGACCGAGGCCGCGAGGTAGGTGAGCTGCGTGATGGTATCGCGCATCCGCTACTTCGACCCCGCCTTCGAGGCGTCGTGCGGGTCGCGCCGGAACATCTTCAGCATGCGATCGGTGATGAGGAATCCGCCGACGACGTTCGTCGTGGCGCACACCACCGCAATGAAGCCGAGCGCCGTGGCCACGCCGCCGCGGCTCGCGCCGGCCGCGACCATCGAGCCGACGAGCGAGATGCCGGAGATCGCGTTGGTGGCCGACATCAGCGGCGTGTGCAGCAATGGCGGCACGCGCGTGATCACCATGAAGCCGACGAAGCCGGCGAGGACGAACACGTAGAGCTCGAGGATCAGCTTCGCAACACTTGGAAGGAGGCGCGACGACCTGGCCGTCGCGCACGACGGTCATCGCCG
>JBBQDE010000312.1:0-3960 GCA_038319425.1 Gemmatimonadales bacterium | reverse complement strand
GGCGCGAGGGTCGACCGCCCCTCGCGTCCGACGCCGAGTCACCCAGGCAAGCAGGCCTGAGTCTGGCGGCGGCCCCGAATTGCGCTATCGTCTCCGGCGGCGCGCACTCCTGTTCCTGTCGGCGCGTCGCTGGTTCCCGAGTCATGGAGGGTCTCATGAATCTGCACCGCGTAGCATCCCGTACCGCCGCCTGCTGTGGAGTAATCGTCCTCGTCAGCTGCGCCAAGACCGACAGCAAGGTCGCGGACAGTGTGGCCGTGATTGCGCCGCCGGCAGGCGCCACGACTGCAACGTCGGGCGGGGTGGTCGCCGCGCCGATCGCGCTCACCGACATCGCGGGCAAGTGGACAGTCCGCGCGACGCCGCAGGGTGGCACGGACACCACGGTGACCGTGTACACGCTCACGGCGACCGGCACGCCCGAAGGCTGGAAGATCACCTATGCGAACGGGCAGGTCGTTCCTGTCCGTGTGACCGCGGCGGCGGACAGTATCATCACCGATGCCGGACCGTATGCGAGCGTGCGTCGCAAGGGCGTGCAGGTAACCACGCACGGCGCGTTCAGGAAGGACGGCGACAAGATCGTCGGCACCACGGTCGCGCACTACACGACGAAGGGCGCCGACTCCGTGCTCACGCTGCATTCCGAAGGCGTGCGCGCACCCTGATCCTGCATTCACGAGCACGAAAGGGTCGTGGCGCGCCGCGCCACGATCCTTTGTGCATGGGCTACCCGCCGGTCCAGTGTGACATCACCGGTCCGACATCTCCTCCTTCCGCTCGAAGTCGTACAGCGTCACGCGCCGCAGGTGATAGTACGAGGTCCAGTAGTTCCGCAGCGCCTGCACCTTCGCCAGCACGGCGGCGTCCTTCTCCCCCTGCGCGAGATAGAGCGCGTCGTTGGTGATCTTGCCGATCACGTAGCGGTTGCGCGCCACCTCGAACTGCTTGCCGGCCACGGTGTCGGCCTTCGACGTGATGATGACGTTCCGCTGCGCCTGCTGCAGCTGCAATACGGAGAAGCGCGCATCTTCCGCCAGCACATCGCGCCGCATCCTGTTGTTCGCCGCGACCCGCGTCTCGACTGCCTTCGCTTCCTCGACGTCGGCATGACCGGCGCCCCATTGCAGCATGGGAAGGTTGATCCCCACCGCGAGCGTCTGGTTGCCGAGTGGACTCTGATACGCCTGGCCGAACACCGGGGCGGTCTGGTTGAAGCCGACGCTCGCCTGCACCGACGCGTTGAACCGGTTGTTCGCCTTCGCCAGGCTGATCCCGCGCCGCGTCTGCACGCTGTCGAGCTCATTCTGCTGGATCACGCTGGCGTTCCGGAGCGCTTCGCGCACGGCGACGTCGGGGTCCGCCTGCACCGACGGGATCGCCTCGGGCGCGACGATCGTGAGCGGCTCGCCCTCCGGGTACGTGGTGAGTCGGCGCAGCGCCGCCTCGGCCCGGTCGCGCGCGAGCCGCGCGTCGTCGACGAGTGCCGACCTTGACCGATCCGCCGATCGGATCCTCGGTGGTGAAGAAGCGGGACTTCACCCCCTGCCCGATGATGGCCACCGGCGCCGCGCCGCTGAAATGCACCGGCGAGAAGTTGGCGCCGCGCCCGAGATGCAGGTTCATCACATCGAAGTAGCTCGGGTCCACACCGACGACCTTGCCCGAGCGGTGGTGCCCCTGGCGCGAGATGACGCCGTTGACGACCACCTCGCTGCTCGTCGCGCCCACGGCCGGAATGGCGCTCTTGATGGCGACGGCGTCGAGATAGGTCAGGCCCGGCGTGAATTTCTTCGACTGCTTCTTGCCGTCGTCCTTCTCGATCTTGCCTTCCTTCTGCTCGACGAGCGGCGTGATGACGACGTTGTTGGCGCCGAGCAGCTTCATCTGCTCGAGGATCTCGCGCTCGGCGCCGTTTCCGATGGCGAGCATCGCGATCACGGAGGCGACGCCGAAGAGGATGCCGAGCGACGTGAGGCTCGCGCGCAGCTTGTTGTGCGCCACCGCCTCGGCGGCGATGCCGCCGCTGAAGAGGATGTGAGTCGCAAGCGCCCGGGCGCGCGAGGGTGGCGACGCGTCCGCCGGCATTGTCGCCGCGGCCACCGGTCAGCTCTTCGGCTTCACGGGAACCGTGACGCTCTTCGGCTTGTCGGGAGGAAGCGTTCCCTTCACCGAGTCCGCGCTCACGATCGGCTTGAGGCCGGGGATCGTCTCCGTGCTGATGCCGCCCTGGTCGGCTGGGCGCGACAGCAGCACGAGATCGCCCTTCGCCAGCCCTCTCCGCACGATGATCTCGTTGTCGTTCATCGTCCCAGCCTCGATCATCTGCTTCACGACGTGGCTGCCGTCCTTCTTGAACACGTACTGGTAGGCCGCCTCGTTGACGACCGCTTCCAGCGGAATGGAGAGCACGCCGGGGATGGAGGCGGTGACGATCTCGTTCGAGGTCGTCATGCCAGGCCGCAGCGTCGTATCGGCGGTCGTGATCTCGATCTTCACCTCGAAGACCTTGGAGTCCTGGTTCGGCTTCTGCTCTCCCACGTTGGCGATCTGCGTGACGGTGCCTTGCAGCTTCTTGGTCGGGTCGGCGTCGAGCGAGATCTTCACCTTCTGGCCAACGGAGATCTTCCGCACGTCCACTTCATTGATGTAGGTCTGCGACTCCATCAGGGTGAGGTCCGGGAGCGTGGCGACGGTGGGCTCCCACGCGGTCCACGGAGACCCGACCCCTTTCTTCTTGCCGTTCCATTCGCGGACGTAGATGACCATGCCCGGCGCCGGGGCGCGCACGGTGAAGCTGGCCATGACGTCCTGGATATTCTTCAGCTGATTCTGCTGCCGGCCAAGGTCGGCGCCGACCGACGACATCTTCGCGACTGCCTGCTTGGTCTTCGTGCTGAGATTGCGCTTCGACTGCTCCCATCCGCGCTGCGCCTTCTCGTAGTCGATCTCGGCCTGGCGCCTGATGGTCGGCGCTTCGTATTTCGCCTGCTCCTTGAGGATCTTCTTCTCCTCCAGCACGTACTCCGCGGTTCGTACGTCTTCGCGCGACTGTGCGAGGTTGAGCGTGGAGTCGAGCTGCGCGGTAGTGAACTCCGCCTGCGCCTTCTGCAGCAGCAGCGTGACGTCCGACAACCGCGTGGCCGCCGGCTGCTTGTCGAGCTCGGCGATCACGTCGCCCGCCTTCACGAGCGATCCCTCGGGAACGATCGACGCGATCTTCGTCTGGTACACGTTCACGGACTGCGCCGCCGACGGGCCCGTGACCTGCACGAACTTTCGGGCGCGCAACTCACCGGTGGACGTGACGACGACCCTGAAGTCGCCCTGCTTCACCAGTGCGGTGAGCGATGCTTCGGCCGCTGATGCGGTGGAGGGCCAGCGGTACCAGGCGATCGAGCCACCCAGGACGAGCGCGGCGATCAGGAGCGGAAGCCACCGGCGATGAATGTGCTGCATTCCTGTATCCTCGAACAATCGAAGAGGGGCCACGGGAAGCGGTTCCTGCGTCGGACCACCTTAGCCGCACAGAATGGGGAGCGCAATACGACCGCGGATTAGAAAAGCGTTAACTGTGATGCGAGGGGAGACATCCGTCGCGCGCATCTTGTTCACGTCGCGCCTGCTCGCCACACCGCGTCTTCACTCGTCGCACCAGCGGGACTGATGCCGTTCACGACGACCCAATCGACTCGCCCCGACGGGAGCGTGATGGTCCGCTCGCTGCCCACCGCAACTCGGGTTGTCCAGTCATTGCCGGCGCGGTAGCGAATCACCCACCAACGCGGTGCGTCGCCCGTCGGAGTCACGGTCACGGCCGTGCCGCTCGCCGTCGCAGTGCCAACGGCGATCGTCGGACGAGCGGGGGCCGCGCCGCCGAGCCATGGCGCGGCCGGTAGTAGCGCGGCGTCGGTGAAGAAGTCGCGGCGCAGCATCGAGGCGATCTCGCCATTGCCACGC
>JBBQDE010000311.1:0-3968 GCA_038319425.1 Gemmatimonadales bacterium | reverse complement strand
CCGAGATGAGCTGGACGCGCAACGTTCGCCACCCGTCGAAGCTCGTCAGCATCGGCGAGACGATCGAGGCAGTGGTGCTCAAGGTCGATCCGAACGAGGAGAAGATCTCGCTCGGCATGAAGCAGACGGAGCAGGATCCGTGGGTCGTCCTGCCGCTCAAGTACCCGGTCGGCACGCGCATCAACGGCAAGGTTCGCAACCTCACGAGCTTCGGCGCGTTCGTCGAGATCGAGCCGGGCATCGACGGCCTCATTCACATCTCCGACATGAGCTGGACGAAGCGCGTCCAGCATCCGTCGGAAGTGGTGAAGAAGGGCGACGCGGTGGACGTGGTCATCCTCAACATCGACAGCGAGAACAAGCGCATCAGCCTCGGCCTCAAGCAGGCAGAGGAGGATCCGTGGCTGCGCATCGGCGAGAACTACCCGGTCGGGACCGAGATGCGGTCGCACGTGGTTCGCCTGATGGACAAGGGCGTCGTCGTGGACATCGGAAACGATATCGAGGGCTTCGTGCCGATCTCGCAGTTGGGCCAAGGCGGCGCAGCCGTCAGCAGTCCCGCAGACGTGGTGTACGAGGGGATGAACCTCGACACGCGCGTGCTCGAGGTTGATCCAATCCACCGTCGCATCGTGCTCAGCGTGGTGAACATCCCCGAGGAGCAGCCGCCGCGGCCGGAGACCCCGTCGAAGATCCACACTGAGGACGGCGAGATCGTCGACGTCCCGATGGATGCGGTGATCGACGAGTAATCCGCGTCACTGTGAGAAAGCGAGTCCGCCCTGACATTCAGGACGGGCTCGTTTTGCATTCCGGCGCGAGGGGCTCGCGCGGCGCGGGCCACGGACAACTCCGGCACTTCGACAGGAACGTGAGCACGTGACGAACATTCTCGTGGTTGGCGCAGGGCCGACCGGATTGACGATGGCCGCTGTGCTGGCGCGGCATGGACTGACGCCGCGCATCATCGACAAGGCGATCGAGCCCCCGGCCGATCGGTCGCGCGCCATCGTGCTCCAGGCGCGCACCCTGGAGCTGTTCGACGATCTGGGCATCGTGCGCGAAGTGCTCGACGCCGCGCTCGAGGTTGCGGCGGCGAACGTCTTCACGCAGGGTGGGGGACGCGGCACCATCGCCATCCGGCCGGAGTGGATCGACAGTCTGTACGGTCGCTTCGTGACGCTGCCGCAGGAGGAAACGGAGCGCATCCTCGGCGAGCTGGTGGCGCGCTCCGGCATCCGAGTGGAGCGCGGTACCGAGCTGACGGGGTTCGAGGATGGCCCCGATAGCGCCACGGCGGTGCTGCAGCATGCGGATGGCCGCGTCGAGCGATTCGCCGCTGACTATGTGCTGGGGTGCGACGGCGCTCACAGCGCGGTGCGCCAGCTCTCCGGCATTCCCTTTCCCGGCAGCACCTACGCCGACGAGTGCCTGCTCGGCGACGTGGACATGCGGTGGCGGCTGCCGGACGAACAGCTGTCCATCTGCCCGGCCGTGGACGGGGTGCTGCTCGCGTTCCCGCTCCCCGGACGCCACCGCTTCCGCGTCATCATGATCCTGCCGGCCACGGCGGATCCGGAGAGCAGGCATCTCGACCCGGAGGAATTCCTCGCGCAGCTGCGGCGCATGGTGCCCGCCGTGGGCGGTGCGGCGGAAGAGCCGACCGTGATCGACAGTCGCTGGCTGACGCGCTACCGGCTGCACAGCCGGGGCGTTCCCGTGTACCGAAAGGGGCGCGCCTTCGTGGCGGGCGATGCCGCGCACATTCACAGTCCCGCGGGCGCCCAGGGGATGAACACCGGCATCCAGGACGCGTACAACCTCGGATGGAAGCTCGCGCTGGTGGCGCGCGGCGTGATGCCGGCGTCGGTCCTCGATTCGTACCATGTCGAACGGCACCGCGTCGGCGAGCACCTGCTGAAGAGCACCGACCGGATGTTCGCGGTGCTCGCCGGGGGAGGGAAAGCAGGGCAGGTGATCCGGCGGGTCATGCCGGCGATCGGCGTCCAGCTGTTGGGCTTTCCCGTCATCGGCCGCCGCATCGCACGGTTCGTGTCGCAGACCGGCATCCGGTATCGCGACAGCGTCCTGTCCACCGAAGCGCACGGTGCAGGGCGGTTGCCGCGCCACGCGCCGCATGCCGGCGATCGGGCGCCGGACGTGGAGCTCGGCTACACGCGCCGGATCTCCGACCTGCTGCGCGGACCGCAGCACACGCTCCTGTTGTTCGGCGGACGCTCGACGGCATTGATCGAACGGTTCAGCGAGCTGGCGCGCGAGGTGGGGGCCCGGTATAGCGACCTCGTGAAGCCCGTCGTGCTGCGACTGCCGAATGCCCAGCCGCCGAGGGGCGAGATCGACGAGAACGGCACGGCGCACGATCGCTACGGCGCGGATCCGGGCGCGATCTACCTGGTGCGGCCGGACGGGTACATCGGATTTCGCGGCGCGGAGACCGACACGGAAGTCCTGCGCACGGCGCTTCGCGCGCGATTCATCCTGCCTGACACGCCGCGGCGCTGACCGCGGCATCGCGTCACGCTGGTTCCGGCCTGACGGCGGTACTAGCTTCTCCGACTATGACGATGCGAGAGAAGCTGGGCCTGCTCGAACGCCGCGCGGCGGAGGCGGAGCTGGGGGGTGGCGCGGCGCGCCTCAAGGCGCAGCATGAGAAGGGCAAGCTGTCAGCGCGCGAGCGACTCGATCTCCTGCTCGACGAAGGCAGCTTTGTCGAGCTGGACCGGTTCGTCGTGCATCGGTCGCACGACTTCTCGCTGGAAGACCAGCGCATCTACGGCGACGGCGTCGTCACCGGATACGGGCGGATCGACGGGCGGCTCGTCTACGTGTTCTCCCAGGACTTCACCGTGTTCGGTGGGTCGCTCAGCGAGTCGTTTGCCGAGAAGATCTGCAAGGTGATGGACCTCGCGGTACGCAACGGGGCACCGGTGATCGGCCTCAACGACTCGGGCGGCGCACGCATCCAGGAAGGCGTGGTGTCACTCGGCGGATACGCCGACATCTTCCTGCGCAACGTGCTCGCGTCCGGTGTCGTGCCGCAGCTGAGCGCGATCCTCGGCCCATGCGCCGGGGGCGCCGTCTACTCGCCGGCCATCACCGACTTCACCTACATGGTGCGGAAGTCGAGCTACATGTTCGTCACCGGCCCCAACGTCGTGAAGACGGTGACACACGAAGATGTGACGATGGAGGAGCTGGGTGGGGCGGACACGCATACCCAGGTGTCGGGCGTCGCCCATTTCGCGCACGATTCGGAGCCGGCTTGCCTGCAGGCGATCCGTGAGCTCTTCCGGTTCATTCCCAGCAACAACCTGGACGAGCCGCCGCGCGGGCGCGGGACCGACCCGCGCGATCGCCGCGACGAAGCGCTGCTCGACATCGTGCCCGACAACCCGAACAAGCCGTACGACATGCACGACGTCATCCGGCGGGTCGTCGACGACGGGGAGTTCTACGAGGTGCAGGCGGGCTTCGCCGCGAACATCCTGTGCGGCTTCGCGCACCTCGGCGGATTCAGCGTCGGGATCGTGGCGAACCAGCCGGCCATGCTCGCGGGCGTGCTCGACATCAACGCGTCCATGAAGGCGGCGCGGTTCATCCGCTTCTGCGACGCGTTCAACATTCCCATCGTGACGCTCGAAGACGTACCCGGCTTCCTTCCCGGCGTGGCGCAGGAGCACAACGGCATCATCCGCCATGGCGCGAAGCTGCTCTATGCCTACTGCGAGGCGACGGTCCCCAAGCTCACCGTCATCACTCGCAAGGCCTACGGCGGTGCCTACGACGTCATGAGCTCGAAGCACATCCGGGGCGACCTCAATCTCGCGTGGCCCACCGCGGAGATCGCCGTGATGGGGCCGGACGGCGCGGTGAACATCATCTTCCGCAAGGAGATCGTGGACGCCGCCGATCCGATCGCCCGCAAGGCCGAGCTGACCGAGGACTAC
>JBBQDE010000310.1:0-3971 GCA_038319425.1 Gemmatimonadales bacterium | reverse complement strand
GGTGGACGGGCGAGGCGTTCGTCTACGACCGCCCGGGGCTGCCCGTCGACGCGCAGTCGCCCGTCGTGCCCAACGGGGAGAACTCCTCCGACTTCCGGCGTGCCCAGAAGGGATTCCGCCGGACGCAGGTCGGAGCCGCCGGCGGCGGTCCGCTGCGGCACGTGCGCGAGGACGGCACGGCGACCTATGCGTTCGGCGCGCTCGAGTACACCAATGAGAACGAGGACCGCATCAACTCGACCGCCAGTGCGACGTTTCTGGGTAGAGAGCTGCGCCAGACGGTGAAGGTGTTCGGCCGCCTCGACCAGGGATGGAGTCCGACGCAGACCACGACCCTTCGTGTGGCGGCGAGCAATGTAAGTCGCGCTGGCGAGGGGACCGGCATCGTTGCGCCCGAAGCGGACATCACCGTGCAGCGGATCGGGAGTATCGGAGCGCTCACCCACCGGAGTGCGCTGCGCGGCGGACGCGCGAGCAACGAGGCGAGCGTGCAGTTCGGCACCTTTCACTGGAACTATCCGCCGACGCGCAGCGACTTCAACACGCCGCAGGTCACCATCATGCAGGTGCAGCCCAATGGACGGGGAGGCAGCGACACGGTGGCCGTCGGCATCGTTGGGTCCAGCAACTTCATCTTCGACGAGCGCGAGCGGCAGCTCCAGCTGAAGGACGTCTTCAGCACGAGCCTCTCTGACGCGCATCAGCTCCGGCTGGGGCTCGACGCGTTCCGCTCCGCGTTCCGCCTCACGGGCTCGCAGACCAATCCCAGCGGCGCCTACGCGGTGCTCGATGAGGGGAACATCCCGCGGCAGGCCGACGGCCGGTATCGCTTCGCCGCCGTGCCGGCGAACGTGCGCGTCCTGCGCTACACGGTTGATGCCGCGCAGAAGCAGGTGGACCTCGAGCAGTCGCTGATCGGCGCCTTCGTCGAGGACGAGTGGCGGGCGACGCCGGCGCTCACCGTGACGGCGGGAGTGCGCTGGGATTACGACGATCTCACGTCGCGCGGCAACAGTTCGCCTGATCTGAACAACTTCCAGCCGAGGCTGTCGGTGAACTGGCTTGCCGGGCCGAACACCGTGCTGCGCGCCGGCGCCGGCGTCTACACCGGCAAGCTGCCCTACACCATCTACTCCGACGCGATCCAGTTCGGGCCCGATGGCAATCAGACGGTGACCTTTCAGGGCGCGCAGGCGCCGGCATTCCTTCAGGGGCCGCGAAGCGCGACGCTGGATCGACGACAGCTGCCGCCGGGCGAGATTCGCGAGCTGTTCGCGCTCGGCATTCAGGATCCGACGAGCTATCAGTACTCGGCAGGCTGGCAGCACCAGTTCGGCGATCGCCTGGCGCTCAGCGTCGACGCCGTGCTTGCGAACACCTTTCACCTGCCGCGCTCGTGGGATCTCAATCCGGATACGAAGGGAATCGGATTGGCGGACACCGCCTCGCTGCCGCTGAGCGCCGGCGATGCCTATCGGCCGGTCCGGCCGGTGACTGGCGGTTACCGCCGGCACACGACGAGCGAGAGTGGCGGACGGTCCACCTATCGCGGCCTCTACACGGCGCTGCGCTACCAGGCCGCACGGTCGCTCCTGGTCGATGGCAACTGGGTGTGGTCGCACTCGCGGAATGACACCGAGGACATCAACTTCAACGCGACGCAAGGCAATCGCTTCGATCTCGAATGGGCGGATGCGGTGAACGACCGACGGCACAAGGTCACCGTGCGCACCACGTATACCGGCGTGAATCGCTTGACGCTCGCCACGATCGCCGACTTCCAGACGGGACAACCGATCAACCGGATCGCGGCCTTTCGTGATCTCGACGGCTCGGGCGACACCTTCGGCAATGGGTTTCTCGGGAACCAGGATCGCTTCTCCGGCGTTGCGCGGAATGGAGAACGGCTGCCGAACACCTTTCTGCTGAACGCGAGCGTCGCCTATGCGCTTCCGGTGTCCGTGCTTGGCGGCCAGGCGGCCGGCGGCGGCGCGCTCGAGTTGCGCGCCGATGTCTTCAACGCCCTCAACGCCACGATCCGTTCCGGTTATGCGAACGGCATCCCCGGCGGCGGCACGCGCACCCAGGTGGGACGCCCGGGCGATCCCATCCTGTACTCGAGCGCCGGCGCGCCCCGCCAACTGCAGTTCTCGCTCCGCTATGCATTCTGACGCACGGGCGGTGCGCCGGTGGGTCTCGAGGCTCGTGGCTGCGGCGGTGCTGGCGGTTTCCGCGGGCCTCGCGGCATGTGGAGCGCACGGTGGGCCGCCCGCCGGCCAGGCGGACATCGACGCGGTGCGCACGCTGCCGTGGGACAGTATCGTCCATCGCGCCCGCGACACCGAGGTCGTGTGGCGCATGTGGCGCGGTGATCCGTCGATCAACGCCTACGTGGACGGCTGGGTGGCGCCGCGCCTTCGCGAGCGGTACGGCATCGCGCTCCGCGCGGTGGACGGACAAGGACCGGAGCTCGTCAACCAGCTCGTCGTCGAGCGAGGGTCGGCTCGGCGCGCCGGCACGGCGAGCCTCCTCTGGATCAACGGCGAGACCTTCGCCAATCTGCGCAAGGAAAGCCTCCTCGCCGGACCGTGGGCAACCCGGCTGCCGAACGCAGCCCTCGTCGACACGGCATCGCCGATCGTGCGTCGGGATTTCGAGCAGGACCCGGCCGGCTACGAGAGCCCGTGGGGGCGCGTCCAGTTCGCGCTCATCTACGATACGCTCCGCACCCCGGCGCCGCCCCGAAGCGTCGCCCAGCTGGCGGTGTGGATTCGCGCGCATCCGGGGCGGTTCACGTTCGACCAGGCCTTCGCCGGGACGACGTTTCAGAAAGTGCTCCTGTATGCATTGAATGGCGGCGTCTCACGATTTCAGGGCGGATTCGACTCCACGCGCTACGTGGGCGCGCGAGCACGCGTCTTCGCGTGGCTCGACTCGCTCCGCCCGTTCTTCTGGCGGCGCGGCGAGACCTTTCCGCCGGATGTCGCGGCCATGCATCGGTTGTTCGCGAACGACGAGATCGACTTCTCGATGTCCAACAATCAGAACGACGTGATCACGAAAGCCGATCACGGGGTGCTCCCGCGCACCGCGAGCCCGTTGCTGCTCCGCGACGGCACGATCGCCAACACGCACTACGTCGGCATCCCGTTCAACGCGCCCAACGCGGCGGGCGCGATGGTGGTCGCCGACTTCCTGCTCTCGCCCGATGCGCAGCTCGAGAAGCAACGTCCCGAGGTGTGGGCGGATGGCACGACGCTCGACGTGGCGCGACTGCCGGAACCGTGGCGCGGACGATTCGCGCGGCTCGGCGCCGACCCGCGTGAGTTGCCGCGCGATTCGCTCGCGCGCTACGCCGTCCCCGAGGTCTCGCCGCGGTACCACGAACGCCTCGCCGCCGACTGGCGCGCCCACACGAGCGGTTTCCCTCGCGGAGGCGGTGTACGGTGAGCCGTGATGCACCGCTGGCGGCACATGCAGTGAACCGGCATCGAGGTGAGTCGGCAGGGCTGCTCGCCGCGGCACTGCTGGCGGCACCGGTGCTCGCCGGACTCGCCTACGCGATCGGGGCCAGCCTGGGAGTCGTCGGCGCCGAGCACGGCAGCCACCCGTCGGTCGTGCGAATCGCGCGCGTGCTCGGTGATCGGGCCACGTGGGGCAGCGTGCTGTGGACACTGTGGGTTGCCGCATCGGCGACCGCGCTGGCCCTCATTGGGGCGGTCGTCGTCGCCGTCGTATTCCGGAGCAGCGCGCGCAGCGATCGCATCGGGCGTGCGCTCGCGGCGCTGCCGCTTCCGATGCCGCACCTCGTGGCCGGCGTGCTCGGCGTGTGGCTGCTCGGCCAGAGCGGCATCGCGGCACGCGCGGCCTTCGCGCTCGGACTCATCGCGCGGCCGGCGGAGATGCCGCCGCTCATCTACGACCGGCTCGGTGTTGGACTCGTGCTGATGCTCGCGTGGAAGGAGATGGCC
>JBBQDE010000309.1:0-3992 GCA_038319425.1 Gemmatimonadales bacterium | reverse complement strand
CTGAAGGTGGGGTACGACAACGGGCAGACCACGAACCAGATCCTCTTCCCGCGCGTCCCGTTCGGCGAAGTGAACTTCTTCGGCGCGCGGTCGGGCGGCGAGAAGACCCTCGAGGCGGTCTCCACGATCTTCAACACGCTGGACTACTCGGCCACGGCCAAGACCGAGATCCGGGGCATCAGCACCGCCACGTCCGCCGGCGCGCAGTACTACCGGAAACAGATCGGCGTCATCAGCGCGGTGGGCTCGAACTTTCCGACCCCCGACATCACCACCATCGGCGGCGCGGCCTCGAGCACGTCGGGCGAGACCTTCCTCGAGAACAAGACGCTCGGCATGTACGCGCAGGAAGTGCTGGGCTTCCGCAACCGGATCTTCCTCACGGGCGCCATCCGCGGCGACGCCAACAGCGCGTTCGGCCAGAACTTCAAGGCCGCCTACTATCCGAAGCTGAGCGCGTCGTGGGTCGTGAACGAGGAGCCATTCTTCGAGCGCTTCGCCGATCGCGTCAACACGCTCAAGCTGCGTGCGGCCTGGGGCCAGGCCGGCCAGCAGCCCGACGTGTTCGCGGCGCTGCGCCTGTACGCGCCGCAGACCGGCCCGGGCGGCGTGCCAGTCGTCACCCCGAGCTCGATCGGTAATCCGGAGCTGAAGCCCGAGCGCGGCGAGGAGCTGGAGCTCGGCTTCGACGCGGGGTTCTTCAACGACCGTGTCACGGTGGCCTACACGCACTACAACAAGACCACGTCGGACGCGATCGTGTTGGCACCGAACCGTCCCTCCACCGGCTTCCCCGGCTCGACCGTGCAGAACCTCGGCAAGGTGCGGAACTGGGGCAACGAGCTCGGTGTGAACGTGGCCGTCCTCAATCGGCCGACGCTCGCGTGGGATCTCGGCGTGAACTACGCGACCGCGGGGAACGTGGTCGACGATCTCGGCGGGGTCAAACTGCAGAGCGCGCGCGTCGGCTATCCGGTCGGCGCGATCTTCTTCAACCGGATCGCGAACGCGGAGTTCAACGGCGCGGGGCAGCTGATCAACGTGTTGTGCGAGAGTGAAGGGGGCGCGGCGCCGCAGTCGTGCAGCACGGCGCCGCAGGTGTACTGGGGCAACTCGACGCCGACGTGGTGGGGCAGCGTGAACAACACGGTCACCGTGCTCCAGAAGCTGCGGCTTTCGGCGCTCGTCGACTTCCAGGGCGGCTTCAATCAGGTGGACGGCGACATCGCGTTCGGACACACGACCTTCCAGAACAGCGCGAAGGATTTCGCCGCGCCGGATCCCGTGTTCGCCGCCTATCAGACCGTGATTCCGCGGCTCGGCCTCGGCTTCTTCAACGCCGGCTTCGCGAAGCTCCGCGAACTGAGCGCCAACTACCAGCTGCCCAACGCCATCGCTGGCCGCGCCGGCGCACAGAACGCCTCGGTGACGGCGGCCTGGCGCAACGTGGCGACGCTCTGGCAGGCGCAGCACGACATCTGGGGCACCAAGATCTTCGACTCCGAGACCCGCGTCCCGGGCAGCTCCGAGCTCGGGTTCACCTATCAGACCGTGATTCCGCCGACGTCGCAGATCGTGCTCACCGTTCGCATGACCTACTGAGCCGACCAATGCGCGAATTCCAGAAGCTCATCGGAACTCACAACCGAGAGATGACCTCAATGACGACTCGACTTCCCCGCGCTCGCCGACTTGGCACGGCCCACGTGGGCCTCGCCCTGGTGGCAGCGCAGCTCCTCACCGCCTGCAGCGGCGTGCTCGACGTCGCGCTCCCGGGCAACGTCGCAGCCTCCGCGCTCGACGCGGCCTCGCTGGCGCCGACGCTCGTCGACGGTGCCCAGGCCGACTTCGAATGCGCCTTCACCCAGTACGTCGAGACGACCGCGACCTGGTCGAACGAAGTGTTGAACTCCTCGGGCGGCGCGGAAGTGGTGGGGTGGAGCGCGCGCTTCACCCGGCCGGAGGCGGGCACCGGACAGTGTCCCACCGCGACCTCGAACCGCGGCGCGTTCACCGTTTACCTGCCGCTCCAGATCGCACGCGGTCAATCGGAGTTGGCGCTCAAGAAGCTTACCGCGTTCACCGATGCGGAAGTGACGGGGCGCGCGCTGCTGCTGGCGCGCGCGGGTTTCTACAGCGGCTACTCGCACATGCTGCTGTCCGAAGGCTACTGCCAGGTGGCGGTCGACGACGGGCCGCTACTGACGCCAGCAGCAGGGTTGGCGGTGGCCGAAAAGAAGTTCACCGACGCCATCGCGGCCGCGACGACGGCCAACAACATTCCCATCCTGAACGCGTTGCGCGTCGCGCGCGCGCGCGTTCGCATCGCGCTCGGCAACACGGCGGGGGCAGCGACGGACGCGAAGCTGGTGCCGTCCGGATTCACCTACTCGGCGACCTACGCCGCGACCCCGGTTCGCCGGCGCAACACGGTGATGGAGGACATCAACCTCAAGTTCCACCTGTCGGTGGCGCCGGCCTACCGCGGCCTCACCTTCGGCGGCGTCGCCGATCCGCGAGTCATCGCGATCAACGCCAACCGAGTGGGCATCGACGCAGTGACGCCGGAATGGACGCAGGGCAAGTACGCCGCGCCGGAAACGCCGCTGCCGCTGGCGACGTGGGACGAGGCGCAGCTGATTATCGCCGAAGCCGAGCTTGGGCAGAGCGCGGTCGACGCGATCAACCGCATCCATACGAAGTACGGGCTCCCGGCGTACGCGGGCGGCACCGATGCGCAGATCCTGACGCAGGTCATCGAGGAGCGGCGCCGCAGCCTCTGGCTGGATGGACATCAGATCAACGACCACCTGCGGTTCAACATTCCGTTCGCCACGGGCGTCGACCAGAAGGGGGTGCGCTACAACAACGAAACGTGCATCCCGCTGCCGCTCTCGGAGCTGACGGGCAGGGGCTAGCACGTACCAGGTAGTATCCGTGGCCCGACGTCCGATACCAGGCGCCGGGCCACGTCGCGTCTCACTCGGCGCGAACGGCACGATGACTTCAACGTCATGGGCGGGCGAATGAAGCGCTATCGCATCGCGGTGATCCCCGGGGACGGGATCGGGACGGAGGTGATGCCGGAGGGGTTGCGCGCGATCGAAGCGGCGGCCCGTCGATTCGGCTTCGCGCTCGAGCTGGACCGTTTCGACTGGAGCTGCCGACGCCTCGTCGAGCTCGGGGCGTGGATGCCGGACGACTGGGCGCAACGCATCGGAGGGCACGATGCGATCTACTTCGGGGCCACGGGCATGCCGTCGCTGGTACCCGACCATGTCTCGCTGTGGGGCTCCCTGATCAGGATCCGGCAGACGTTCGACCTGTACGTGAACCTGCGACCAGTGCGGCTGATGCGGGGGATCGCATGTCCACTCGTCGGCCGTGAGCCCGGCGACATCGACTACTACGTCGTGCGCGAGAATACGGAGGGCGAGTATTCCACCGTCGGTGGCCGCGCATTCGAGGGCACCGATCGCGAGGTCGTGACCCAGGAGTCACGCTTCACCCGCACGGGTGTGGACCGCATCATGAAGTTCGCGTTCGAGCTGGCGATACGACGCCCGCGCCGCACCATCACCTCGGCCACCAAGTCGAACGGGATCGCCATCACGATGCCGTATTGGGATGAGCGGTTCGCGGCGATGGCCCAGCGCTATCCTCAGGTGGCAACGGACCAGTACCACGTCGACGCGCTCACCATCCAGATGGTGCTCAACCCGCAGCGCTTCGACGTGATTGTCGGCTCCAACCTGTTCGGTGACATCCTTTCCGATCTGGGTCCGGCGACCTCGGGCACCATCGGTATCGCGCCCTCGGGCAACATCAATCCCGAGCGCACGTTTCCCTCCCTGTTCGAGCCGGTGCACGGCTCGGCGCCCGACATCTATGGCAAGAAGATCGCCAATCCCATCGGCCAGATCTGGTCCGGCGCGATGATGCTCGAGCACCTCGGCCACGCCGAGGCCGGCGCCGCGATCCTGCGCGCGATC
>JBBQDE010000308.1:0-4017 GCA_038319425.1 Gemmatimonadales bacterium | reverse complement strand
CGGCACCGGACGGCGCGCCCACGCTGTACGGCGGCAAGGCGATGACGTACTACGGGCGCTGGACCTACAAGTTCGAGGAAGCGGAGCGTCGCGGCGCCGCCGGCATGCTCATCGTGCACACCACCGCACAGGCGGGCTACCCGTGGCACACCGTCGTGGGCTCATGGGCCAAGGAGCAGCGCATGCTGCCTCGCGACCCCATGCTGCCCGCGCCCCTCGGCGTGTCCGGCTGGATCACCGACGAGAGCGCGGCGACACTCCTTCGAGGCGCCGGACTGGACTTCGCCGCGCTGCGCGCGCAGGCGGCGACGCGCGTCTTCCGTCCGATCGCGACGGGCATCATGCTCGACATCGGCTTCCGCAACACGGTGCAGCACCTGTCGTCGGCCAATGTCGTCGGCGTCGTGCGCGGGCGCGACGCGATGCTGCGCAAGGAGTATGTCGCGCTGTCGGCGCACTGGGACCATCACGGCATTGGACCGGCCGTGAATGGCGATTCCATCTACAACGGCGCGAACGACAACGCGTCCGGTGTCGCGGACCTGCTCGCGGTGGCGCGAGTCGCGGCGGCGGCGGCGCGGCCGAAGCGGTCGCTGCTCTTCGTCTTCGTCACGGCGGAGGAGTCCGGACTGCTCGGGTCCGCGTATTTCGCGCAGCGCCCGACGGTGCCGGCGGCGCAAATCGTCGCGAACCTGAACGTCGACGGCGGCAATCTGCTCGGACGCACACGTGACCTGAATGTGCTGGGCGACACCACGAGCTCACTGGGCCCGCAGCTCGCGGCGATGGTGCACGGCGATGGCATGCGGATCAGCGCCGATCTCCATCCGGAAGCGGGGCACTTCTATCGCTCCGATCACTTCTCGTTCGCGAAGGCGGGCATTCCTGCGGTGTCCATCGGCGCCGGCACCGACGTGGTGGGCAAGCCGGCCGGATGGGGCGCGCAGCAGGACGACGACTACACGGCGCACCGCTACCACCAGCCGTCGGACGAATACCGACCGGACTTCGACCTCACCGGCGCGGCGCAGCTGTCGGAGATCGTGCTGCGGTTCGCACGCCAGCTCGCGAACGCCCCGGGCGTGCCGACCTGGAATCGCGACGCCGAATTTCGCGCCACCCGCCGGGCGCCGCAGCCATGATTGCTGCGCCGTCCGGCGCAGGGGGCGTCGATTCCAGACTCATTCGCGCCATCGGCACGTGGGGGCTGGCGGCGAGTATCGTGAACGTGACCGTCGGCGGCGGGATCTTCCGGCTGCCGGCCGGCGTGGCCGATTCGCTCGGCGCGGCCGCGCCGCTCGCATATCTCGTGTGCACGGTGGCGATGGGACTCATCGTGCTCTGCTTCGCCGATGCCGGCAGTCGCGTGAGCATGACGGGCGGCCCATACGCGTACGTGGAGGCGGCATTCGGTCCGTTCGTCGGCTTTCTCTGCGGCGCGCTGCTGTGGGTGGGGATGACGTTCGCGCTTTCCGCCGTGTCGTCGTTCTTTGCTGATTCGCTCGTGGCGCTCGCTCCAGGAATCGGACAGACGGGCAAACGCGTCGCCCTGCTGGTCACGCTCGCCACGCTCGCGGTCGCGAACGCGCGCGGCGTCCGTGGGGTGACGCGACTGAACGTGGTGTTCACGATCGCCAAGCTGCTGCCGTTGCTGCTGCTGATCGTCGTCGGTGTATTCGCCATGCGCGGTGAGAACCTGCGCGTGGTCGCCCCGCCCACGGGTGCCGCCGTCGCCCGCGCGTCGCTGCTGCTCCTGTTTGCGTTCCTCGGCGTGGAGAGCGCGCTCGTTCCCAGCGGCGAGGTGAAGGAGCCGGCGCGCACGGTGCCGATCGCGATCTTTCTCGCGATGGGGGCGGTGGCGCTGCTGTATGTCGCGGTGCAGGTGGTGGCGCAGGGACTACTTGGCAGCCGGCTGGTCGGCGATCCCACCCCGCTCGCCAGCGCCGCGGCCGTGGCGATGGGTCCCGCCGGCCGCACGCTCATCCTCGTCGGCTCGGTCGTCTCGATGTTCGGCTACGTGAGCGGGATGACGCTCGCCGTACCCCGAATGCTGTTCGCGTTCGGGCGCGACGGCTTCCTCCCCGCGCGGCTCGCCGCGGTACATCCGGCGTGGCGCACGCCGCACGTCGCGATCGCCGTGCAGACCATCATCGTGGCGGTGTTCGGACTGTTCGGCATCTTCGAGTCGCTGGCCGTGGCCGCGAACGTCACGATGCTCATCGTGTACGCCGGCTGCTGCTTCGCGGCAGTGCGCCTGCGTCGTCGCGGCGTGCACGGGGGCGGCATCCCCTTCCGTGTTCCGGGCACGCGCGTCGCGCCGTGGCTCGCGCTCGGCGTGATCGGCTGGCTGCTGTGGGAGCTGCAGCCGAAGGAGTGGCTCGCGGCGGCGGTCATCGTCGCGGTGGCCGCGGTGCTCTTCGCCGCGACGCTGCCGGCGCGGCGCGCGCGAGTCGTCGCGTGACGATCGATCCGCTGCTGCGCTTCCGCGCCGAATTTCCCATTCTCGCATCCACCACGTACCTCGTGAGCAACTCCCTGGGCGCCATGCCGCACCGGGTGCCGGAGCGTTTGGCCGAGTACGCCGAACAGTGGGCGACCCGCGGCGTACGAGCGTGGGCGCAGGGGTGGTGGTCCATGCCCGTCGCGGTAGGCGACGAGATCGCGCCCCTCATCGGCGCCGGTGCCGGCGAGGTGGCGATGGTGCCGAACGTCTCCCTCGGACAGGCGCAGATCTTGTCGGCGCTGGACTACGACGCCGGTCGAGACACGATCGTCATGACGGAGCTCGACTTCCCGTCGGTGCGGTACGTGTACGACGAGCTGGCATCGCGTCTGGGCGCACGCATCGTGGTGGTGCCGAGCGAAGACGGTGTGCGCGTGGACGAGGAGCGGTTGATGGCCGCGATCGACGAGCGCACGCGGCTCGTGGCCATCTCGCACGTCCTCTTTCGGTCGGCGTACGTGATGGACGTCGCACGCGTCTCCGCCCACGCGCACGCGATGGGCGCGCTGGTGTCGCTCGACGCGTATCACTCGGTGGGCGTGCTGCCGGTGGACGTGTACGACCTCGACGTCGACTTTCTCACGGGCGGTGTGCTGAAGTGGCTCTGCGGCGGACCCGGCGGTTGCTTCCTCTGGGTGCGCCCCGCCGTGAGCGCCACCGTGGCGCCGGCGCTCACCGGATGGCAGGCGCACCGGCATCCGTTCGCGTTCGAGCCGGAGATGGACTACGCCGACGGCGCGTGGCGCTGGCTCGGTGGCACTCCGGTGATTCCCGCGCTGTTCGCCGCCACTGCCGGGCCGCAGCTGCTGCGCGAGGCGGGGATGGAAGCGGTGCGCGCCAAGAGCCTGCGCCAAACGGCGCGGCTCATCGAGCTCGCCGATGCGCGCGGCTTCGCACTCACCGTGGCGCGCGAGCCGGCTCGTCGAGGCGGCACGGTGGCGTTCGACGTGCCGCACGCCCGCGAGGTCGCGCAGGCATTGCTCGCGCGCGAGATCATCGTGGACTTCCGCCCCGGGGCGGGGATTCGCGTCGCGCCGCACTTCTATACGAGCGACGACGAGCTCGAGGGCGCGGTGGAGGCGGTCGACGAGATCCTCGCGACGGGCGAGTGGAAGAAGTACACTGGCGAGCGTCCCGTCGTGACGTGAGATTGTGAACGTGAACGGCAAGCCGTTCACCGTCGGCAAAGCATCGGAGACTGCGAAGCGGCATAGCGGTCAGGAAGCCATGAGCGGTGAGCGGAGGGCCGGATCGGTAGCGAGACCAAGGACGTAGAGATCCGACGCGCAAGCGTGAGGGCTGTCGGAGTCGAAGCCCGCTACCTCACCCCTGCAGCCTCACCGCTCACGCCTTCCTGGCGGTTCGCTGTCACGGTCACGGTTCACGTTTCACCGTTCACCCATTCGGAATGCCTCCCGCTCCCGCCAAGCTCAGGAAGGCCTACGTCAACCGCGATCACCCGGTCGTGCTCCTGCGTTTCGAGGACGGGCATGAAATCCGGGTCTCCAAGGGCA
>JBBQDE010000307.1:0-4052 GCA_038319425.1 Gemmatimonadales bacterium | reverse complement strand
AGGTCCGCATCGTTGACGAGCGTCCACTGCACGAACAGGATCGCGACGTTGAGAGCGACCAGCGCCTGCACGCCGCGGGTCAGGCGGGGCGCGTCGTGTTCGATGTACTGCGTCGGATTCGCCATGAGACCGGCCTGCGGTGTGACAAGGTGCAGCTGCCACTACGATATCGGAGGCATCTGGCGAAGCCGCCATCCTCTCAACGTACTAACCACCGTGCGCGTTGCAGGTTCCGCGCGCCATCCCGCCCAACACCGTCGGCTCTCGCAGCCTACCGCATTCCAGCTGACACCGAAAGCCGTGCGACCGGACCGCGCCGGCGGTCCCGCGTCATCGCCTTGCGTTGCCCGGCAGGGGGGGCTCCACGGCCAGCCGCGCAATTCGCTCGCAAAGATCGGGAAAGCTGATGCCCGCGGCCGCCGCACCCTGTGGAACAAGACTCGTGGCCGTCATGCCGGGCAACGTGTTCGCCTCCAGGCAGTAGAACTCGCCCGAGGCCGTCATGCGAAAATCGATGCGGGCGCAGCCACTGAGCTTGAGCGCCGCGAAGGCGCGCTGCGCCTGCTCCTGCACCTCGGCCGTCTCGGCCGCCGACAGGGGGGCCGGGAAGATCTCCTCGGCCATGCCGGGGGTGTACTTGCACTCGTAGTCGTAGATCTCGTGCTTCGGGATGATCTCGCCCACGGGGAGCGCCTCGCCGCCGATCACCGGCGCGCTGAGCTCGCGGCCGGCGATGAACCGTTCGATCATCACTTCGTCGTCGTGCTTGAACGCCTCGGCCACGGCGGCATGCAGCTCCTGCGGCTGCTTCACGATCGAGAGCCCCACGGTGGAGCCCTGCTTGGACGGCTTCACGATCACCGGCCAGCCGAGCGCACGCTCCACGTCGTCCGTGGTGGGCGGCACCGCCGGATCGAATGCCATGATCCAGTCCGCCGTGCGCACGCCGTGCGCGCGCAACAGGTGCTTCGAGAGGTCCTTGTCCATCGCCAACGCGCTCGCCAGGTGGCCGCTGCCCGTGTACGGGACGCCGGCCAGGTCGAGCAGTGCCTGGATCGTCCCGTCCTCGCCGCTGCCACCGTGCAGCGCCAGGAAGGCGACGTCGCAGTCGCCGCGCCTGGGTAGCCGTGCCGCGGTTTCCGTCACTGACTCAGCCTTCATGCGCGCCAGCTCCTCGGGAGTAGGCGGCTTGGTCTTCACCACGCCGCCGGCCAGCAGCTGTCGCTCTTCCGCTTCGCTCACCGGCCCCTTCGCGGTGTCGATCGACTTCACCGCGTGCCCGCGCGTCCGCAGCGCCTCGGCGATGCGCAGCCCGGAGGCGAGCGACACGTCGCGCTCGGAGGAGGTGCCGCCCATGAGAACCGTGATGCGCATCAGACCGGGAAAGAACGTGAGACGTGAATGGTGAGAGGTGCGTCGTGACCGCGTGAGGAGTTACCGCTCACCGGTCACGATTCACGTCTCACGCGCCGAGGCCGGGCGTGGAACGCCCGGTCACCGCGCCATGAGGTACGCCAGCATGTCGCTGCGCGTCACGATCCCCTGGATCGTCCCTCCCGCGCGCACCAGCACCGCCGGCGTAGCCTTCGATAGCAGCTTCTGGACCGACTCGACGTGCTGAGCGGCCTCCACCACGGGAAATGCTTCGTCCATCACCTCGCCCACCACGGCGTCCAGGAAGCGCGAACTCTCGAGGCCGCGCTGCGTGAGCGCGTACTCCGTCACGCTGCCCACGCACTCGCCGCCGTCCAGCACGGGAAGCTGCGACACGTCGTGCAGCCGCATGAGACCCAGCGCCTGGCGCACGAGCTGTCCCGGGGCAGCGCTCACCAGCGTGGCGGGGGCGCCGTCGCCCTTGTGGTCGAGCAGGTCGCCCAACGTCACCCGATCCGGCTCGAGGAGCTGATTCTCACGCATCCACTCGTCGTTGAACAGCTTCGACAGGTAGCGCTCACCGGTGTCGCACAGGAAGGTCACGACGAACGCGTCGGGATCGTCGATCTCCCGCGCCACCTGAAGCGCCAGGTGTGCGATCAGCCCAGCCGATCCGCCGACGAAGAGTCCCTCCTCGCGCGTGAGGCGTCGCGCCATCGCGAACGAGTCGCGGTCGCTCACCGTGCGGAAGTCGTCCACGAGCGCGAGGTCGAGCGTGCCCGGCAGCTTGTCCTGGCCGATCCCTTCAACCTTGTACGGCGCGGCGTCGATCTTGTTCGTTCCCTTGCTTCGCCACAGCTCGGCGAGGATCGAGCCCTGCGGATCGCCGGCGATGATCTTGATCCGGGGGTTTCGTTCCTTGAGGTAGCGGCCGACGCCGGTAATGGTGCCACCCGTGCCCGCGGCGGCGACGAAGTGCGTGATGCGCCCCTCGCTCTGCTCCCACAGCTCCGGACCGGTGGTCGCGTAGTGCGCCTCCGGGTTCGCGTCGTTGTAGAACTGGTTCGCCAGGATCGAGTTCGGCGTCTCTTCCGCGATCCGCTTCGCCATCATCACGTAGTTGTCGGGATGGTCGGGCGCGACGGCGGTCGGCGTCACGATCACCTCGGCGCCGAACGCCTTGAGCAGTCGCACCTTCTCCTGCGACATCTTGTCGGGCATCGTGAAGATGCACTTGTAGCCCTTCAGGGCCGCGGCGATGGCGAGCCCGACGCCCGTGTTGCCGCTCGTGCCTTCCACGATCGTACCGCCCGGCTTGAGCTTGCCCTCACGCTCGGCCTGTTCGATGATCGGTAGCCCGATGCGGTCCTTCACCGAGCCGCCCGGATTGAAGAATTCCGCCTTGCCGTAGATCGGCGTCCGGATGCCGCGCGTGACGCGGTTCAGCCGAATGAGCGGCGTCCATCCGATGGTGTCCAGCACGCTGTCGTACGGCCGGGCGTTCCGCATCGTCGCGGGGGGCGTCGCCGGCGCGGTCACTGGCCGCTCCCGGTTGTCGCGGCGCCACGCTTGAGGATCGTGTCGCCCGGCAGCGCGTGCGCTTCGGGGTGACGGAAGTACACGGGAAAGAGGATCGTCACCGGCATCGGCTCACCGCGCAGCTTGGCGGGAATGAAGTGGAGTTCCTGAGAGCCCTTCACCGCGGCGGAATCGAGCGCCGTATAGCCGCTTGATTCCTCGATGCGCGTCGAGTCCGTGCTCACTTGGCCATCGCGATCGATGCGCAGGCGCAGCGTCACGTTGCCCTGCACCTTCCGCGCATAGAGCGCCGCTGGATAGCGGAACGGCAACTCGGAGTTGAGCATCTTCGGCACCTCGTCCGGCGCGGACGCGCTAGCCTGGAATGCCTGCGCGACCTTCTGCGACGTCTCGCGATCGGTGCACGCCGCAACAAGACCGAGGGCAAGGAACGGCAGGGCGGAACGGGCTCGGCGGAGCGGAGCGGGCACCATGCGCGCAATGTAGCCCGTGCGGTGGGATCGACGCATCGCCGCCGCGCCCGTCTGCATCACGAGCGGGCGCGCTCGGCGAGCTCGGCCACCAGTTGCAGCGCGGCGAGCGGTGTGAGCGTGTTGACGTCGATTCGCTGCAGCCGTTCGACCACCTCGTGTGGCGCGGCAGCGAACAGCGCCAGCTGGTCGGTTGAGCGACCCGCGCTCGGCGTGCGGCGCGGCGCGGACGGCGCCAGCGCCGGCACGAGATGCTCGGCCTCGCCCTCCAGCAGGTCGAGTACTTCCCGGGCCCGGCTGATCACCGCGGCGGGGAGGCCGGCGAGCCGCCCGACTTCGATGCCGTACGAGCGGTCGGCGCCGCCGGGCTGCAGCCGGTGCAGGAAGAGAATCTGGTCGCCGACTTCACGCACGCCGACGTTGTAGTTCCGGACGGCAGCCAGTTCATCCGCCAGCTGCACGAGCTCGTGGTAGTGCGTCGCGAAGATCGTCTTGCAGCCGACGCGCTCGTGCAGGTGCTCGCTCACCGCCCACGCGATCGAGACGCCGTCGTAGGTGCTCGTGCCGCGGCCGATCTCGTCGAGCAGGACGAGGCTGCGGCGCGTGGCCGTGTGCAGGATGGCGCTTGTCTCCGCCATCTCCACCATGAACGTGGACTGGCCGCGCACG
>JBBQDE010000306.1:0-4065 GCA_038319425.1 Gemmatimonadales bacterium | reverse complement strand
GCCTCTCTCGGCGCAGAGCGCCGACGACATCATCGCCCGCTACATCAGGACCGCGGGCGGGATGGACCGCATCGCCGCCGCCAGGACGCTGCGTCGTACAGGCAAGTTCACCGGCGGCGGCGGATTCGAGGCCGACGTCCTCCAGGAGAACAAACGGCCCGGCATGGTGCGCGAGGAGTTTTCGCTGCAGGGCATGACCGCCGTCAACGCCTACGACGGCAGGACGGGATGGAAGATCGACCCGTTCGGCGGAAAGAAGGACGCCGAGGCGATGGGCGAGGAGGAGATGCGCGGGATCCTCGTGGACGCCGACTTCGACGAGCCGCTGATCAACTATCGCGAGAAGGGTAGCAAGGCCGAATACATCGGCACGGACCAGTTCGAGGGCACCGACGTCTACAAGGTGAAGGTCACGCTGAAGAACGGCGACACCCGCGTCTACTACATGGACACCGACTCCTACGTGCCGATCAAGATCGAGGAGAAGCGCATCATCCGCGGCAGCGAGCAGGAGCTCGAGACGACGCTTGGGGACTACAAGCAGGTGGCTGGCTGGTTCATGCCCTTTTCGATCGAGAGTGGTCTCAAGGGACGGGACAAGTCCAAGGTCACCTTCACGAAGATCGAGGCGAACGTGGCGATCGACGACGCACGCTTCGCGAAGCCGGTGCTCGCCACGCCGACGCGCCAGAAGACGGACGTGGAGCCGCCCGTTCCGACGGCACCCATTCCGATCTCGAGGATCTGACCGATGCCGACCGTATTCATGCGCCGACGCCGTGTCGGTGTGGCGCTCGTGCTGATCACCTCGAGCGCGACGGCGCAGTCCTCCGTCGTGCGCGTGGATTCCGAAACGATCTCCGGACTGGGGGCGCGCAACATCGGCTCGGCGACGATGAGCGGGCGCGTCGCCGCGATCGCCGCGGTGCGCGAAGGTGACCGGCTCACCGTATACGTGGGCGCGGCGAGCGGCGGCGTGTGGAAGTCGGTGAACGGCGGCACCACGTACAAGCCGGTGTTCGACAAGCAAGCGGTGCAGTCCATCGGCGCGATCGCGATCGATCCCGCGAACGCGAAGGTGGTGTGGGTCGGCACGGGTGAATCGTGGACGCGCAACAGCGTCTCCGTCGGCGACGGGATCTACAAGTCGGTGGACGGCGGCGAGAACTGGACGAACATGGGCCTGCGCAACTCGGAGCGGATCGCGAAGATCCTGATCGATCCCGCCGACGCGAACACCGTGTACGCGTGCGTACCGGGCAAGCTGTGGAGCGACAGCGAGGAGCGCGGCGTCTACAGGACCACCGATGGCGGCACGCAGTGGACGAAGGTGCTGCAGGGAATGAACGGCTCGACGGGATGCTCGATGTTGTCGCTCGATCCGAAGAGTCCGAAAACCGTCTTCGCCGGCCTCTGGGATTTCCGCCGCACCGGCTGGAATTTCCGCTCGGGCGGCGACGGCGCCACCGCGCCCAGTGGCAGCGGCCTGTTCCGGAGCACCGACGGCGGGAACAGCTGGACCGAGCTCACGTCGAGCAGCGCACCGGGACTGCCACCCAAGCCGTGGGGCCGTGTCGCCGTGACCGTCGCCCCCTCCAAGCCGAACGTCGTGTACGCCTTCATCGAGGCGGTGCCGCCGCAGAACGCGCTCTACCGCTCCGACGACGGCGGGCGAAGCTGGTCAGCACGGGACCGCAGCCAGAACATGATCTGGCGTCCCTTCTACTTCGCCAATCTCATCGTCGATCCGGCGAACGAGGATCGCGTCTACAAGCCTGATGGCTCGCTCATCGTGAGCGGCGACGGCGGGCAGAGCTTCAGCAACATCGGCGGCGGGGCGCACGGCGACTTCCACGACGTCTGGATCGATCCGCAGCGTACCGACCATCTCATCACCGGCGACGACGGCGGTGTGTGGTACTCGTACGACGGAGGCAACAAGTGGTGGAAGGGCGAGAACCTGCCGATCTCGCAGTTCTATCACGTGAGCGTGGACATGGATCGTCCGTACCGCGTGTACGGCGGGCTCCAGGACAACAGCTCGTGGGTGGGCGAGTCGGAGTATCCGGGCGGCATTACCAACAGCCGCTGGGAAAACATGTACGGCGGCGACGGCTTCTGGATGTTCGCCGATCCGGCCGACCCCACCTTCATCTACGCGGAAGCACAGGGCGGGGAGATCGGACGCGTGAACCGCAAGACGCACGAGTCGCGGCCGATCAAGCCCTTGCCGCACTACAATGAAAAGAAGCTCCGCTTCAACTGGAACACGCCGATCCACGTGAGCCAGACGAACAAGGGCACGCTCTACATCGGCTCGCAGTTCCTCTTCCGCTCGAAGGACTTCGGCCAGACGTGGGCGCGCATCTCTCCCGACCTCACGACGAACGATCCCGCCAAGCAGAAGCAGGAGGAGTCCGGCGGCGTAACGATCGACAACTCGGCCGCCGAGATGCACACGACG
Organism: Gemmatimonadales bacterium; assembly: GCA_038319425.1. Classification (GTDB taxonomy): domain Bacteria; phylum Gemmatimonadota; class Gemmatimonadetes; order Gemmatimonadales; family Gemmatimonadaceae; genus AG11. The sequence goes on along the minus strand of JBBQDE010000306.1, from coordinate 1,601 downwards.
ATCTACGCGATCGCCGAGTCGCCGAGGAACGCGAACGTGATCTGGGTGGGCACCGACGACGGCAACCTGCAGGTCACGCGCGACGGCGGGAAGGGCTGGACCAATGTGGTGGCGAACATCCCGGGGCTCCCGAAGAACGCATGGGTGTCATCCGTGGAAGCGGGGCATCAGGGCGATGGAACGGTGTACGCCACCTTCGATTTGCACACTGTCGGCGACCTCCGACCGTACGCGTACCGGTCCACCGACTTCGGGCGCACCTGGACGCCGCTCGTTCGCGCCGACGCTCCCGTGCGCGGCTACGCGCACGTCGTGAAGGAGGATCCGGTCGATCGCGACCTGCTCTTCCTGGGCACCGAGCTCGGGCTCTGGGTCTCGCTCGACGGCGGTGCACGCTGGGCACGCTACAAGGGGGGCGACCTGCCCAGCGTGGCGGTGCGCGACCTCGCGATCCACCCGCGCGACCACGATCTCGTGATCGCCACGCACGGGCGCGGTATCTGGATCGTGGACGACATCACGCCACTCCGCGCGCTCACGCCTCAAACGTTGGCCAACGACGTGGTGTTCATGAAGGCGCGTCCCACGGTGGCAAAGCTCTCCGCCGGCGGCGGGTGGGCCAACGGCGACGCGGCGTTCGTCGGGCAGAATCCGCCGAACGAGGCGGTGATCACCTACTACCTGAAGAAGCGCCACATCTTCGGCGACATGAAGCTCGAGGTGCTCGACTCCACCGGGCACGTGATCGGCACGGTGCCGAGCGCCAAGCGGCGCGGATTGAGCCGCGTCACCTGGTCGATGCGCCTCAAGGCGCCCACGGTGCCGCCGGCCGCGAGCGCCGCGTTCGGTGCGGCCGTCGGTCCCCGCGTGCCGCCCGGCACCTACACGGTGCGGATGACCAAGGACACGACCGTGTACACCTCGACGCTCCGCATTCTCGAGGATCCTCGCGCCACGCACACCGCGGCGGACCGCAGGGCGCAATTCGATCTGTCTCGACGTCTCGCCGCGATGCTCGGCGACATGAGCGCGGCACTGCAGCGCATCAACGACGTCCGCCTCGCCCTCGACGAGCGGAGCGCGCGGCTGCCGGATGGTGACGCCGTGGGATCGCGACTACGCATGGCGTCGGCGCGGGTGGACTCGCTGCGCAGGAAGATCGTGGCCACGAAGGAGGGCGGGATGATCACGGGCGAGGAGCGTCTGCGTGAGAATCTCGCCGATCTCTATGGCAACGTGTCCGGATACGACGGACGTCCCTCGCAGACCCAGCTCGAGCGCACGGACGCGCTCGCCCGCGAGATGGCCGATGTGGAGCGCGCCTTCGATGCGTGGGTGGCGAGCAAGATGGCCGGGCTCAACGCGGCGCTGGCAAGCAAGCAGTTGCCGGTCATCGCGGCGGCGGATCGGGCGAAGCGGTGACTGGCGGGCGGGTACGTTGGCGTGAGGAGAGGACGGCCGTCCGCCCGCGCTACGGTGCGTACGACACGCGGGTGAAGATGAATCGCCCGTTCTGCCCGTACGGGCTGTACTCCGAGTACGGCTTCGTCCCGCCCACGGTGTTGAGTGTGATGTTCCGGTCCGGCAGCACGTCGAAGGCG
>JBBQDE010000305.1:0-4078 GCA_038319425.1 Gemmatimonadales bacterium | reverse complement strand
CGGCTGCCGGCGGAAGGTGGAGGCCATCTGCGCCTGGCGATGCGCTCCCACGGCGACACGTCGGAGTACACGCTGGCCGATGCGGATATCCGCTACGGCGCGGCATCCGTCATTGGAAACGCATCGCTCGTGCGCGTCGCCCCGAAGAACGTGAAGAGCACGATCCTCGTGCGCGGCGCCGACCTCAACGTGACACGGCTGTCCACAGCGACGATTCACGAGCTCGTGCCCTCGCTCCAGCTGTCGCGCCGTGGAGTCATCGACGGGCACCTCGCGCTGAGCGGCGCGCCGAGTGCGCTGCAGGTGAACGCGGATGTCCGGTTCGCTGACGCGCGCGCCGGGTTGAGCCACCTGCTCGCGCGCGGCGGAGTCGGCATCGATGGCGGCATTCGCGCCCGCGACCTCAACGTGCAGCTCTTGCCGCTCCGCGTCGCGACGCTCGGCCACAAGCTGCCCGTGAGTGGAACCGTCACCGGATCCGCCCTGGTGAACGGCACCCAGCGCGACGGATGGAGCGTGCGCGGCGACCTCACCCATCTCGAGGGTACGGATCGGTCGCACGTGACGGGCAGCGGTCGCTATCAGGCGGACGGCAAGCGCATCGTCGCCGACGCGGTGCTCCAGCCGCTCTCGCTCGCGACGGTCGGGCGATTCGCTCCGCAGGCCGAGCTGCACGGGAGCGTAGCGGGGCGGGTGCATGCCGAGGGTACGACGAAGAACCTGCGCGTCTCCGGCGCGCTGCGATCGATCGGCGGCACCGGCGGCTCGTTCGACGGGCGCGGCACCGTGACCCTCGCCGGCTCGCGCACGCGCTACGACGTGAGCGTGGCACTCGACGCGCTCGACGCGAGCGCGTTCTCACGCCGCGCGCCGAACACGCGGCTGACCGGCACCGTAGTGGCGCGCGGCACCGGCACGTCGCCAGCGATGGCGAATGCGGTGGTGCGCGCCGATCTCGTGCGCTCGCGCTACGACACGTTCGGCGTGGATCGGCTCGTGGCTCGGCTCGCGGCGTCCAACGGGCTGCTGCGCGCCGACACGCTCGTCGTCATCGCGGACGGTGCCACGGCACGGGCCGCCGGCACGCTCGGACTCGTCGCCGGACGCGACGGAACGCTGCACGCCGAGGTGATCGTGGATTCGCTCGGCGCTCTGCGTCGATGGCTTGGCACCTCGGACACGGCGCGCGTCGCGGCATCGTCGGCGCGGCAGGGTGCGCTGCTGGCGGCGGCCCGCGCCGACTCGGCGCGCCGCTCCGAGGCGCGACGGATCGAGCGCCTCGCGCTTGGCCTCCCGGCGGACGAACGGCTGATCCTGGACACGTTGCCGGCGATCCGGCGCGACTCACTGGCCGGCTCGGTGTCGGCGGTCGGCACGTTGCGCGGCAACCTGAAGCATCTCGGCGTTGAGGCGAGCGTGCGCGGTCGCGATCTCGTCGTGCGCGGAAACGCGGCGAAGGCGCTCTCGGGTGAGGTGACCTCTTCCGACGTGCGCGATCGCTCCCTGCCGCTCGCGTTCCGGGTGGATGCCGATAGTGTCCAGACGGGCGGATACGGATTCGAGCGGGTGCAGGCACAGGGAGAATGGAGCGGCCGTCGGCTCGCCGGCAGTGTGGATGTCCGGCAGGATGCGCGCGTCGCGTACGCGGCGTTCGGCAACTGGGACCGGCCCGCCACCAGCGTGCAGCGCGTCCGGCTCGATTCGCTCTCGGCGCGATTCGATACGCTCACGTGGCGGCTCGCACATCGCGGCGGCGTGACGCTGGACCATGGCGCGGTCGCGGTGGACTCCATCGACCTGCGCAGCTCGGCTGGCGGTCGCCTGTTCGCCAATGGCGTCGTGCCCACGGAAGGGAGCGTGCGACTGGACGTCGCCGCGGAGAACGTGCGCGTTTCCACCGTGCTCCAGGCGCTGCAGCGCGATGCCAACGCCGATGGGGTGATCGCCGCGGCGGCGCAGATCACCGGCACTCGCGCCGCGCCGGCCATTGCCGGCCGGGCGACGGTACGCGACGCGACCTACGGCACTAGGCGGGCGCCCGACGTCGATGTCGATCTGCGCTATGCGTCGCGCCGGCTCGCGTTGGATGGCAGCGCACGCGACTCGAGCGGGCGGCGTGTCCTGATCGCGACCGCGTCGCTCCCGCTCGATCTGGCGCTCGCCAAGGTGAGCGGCTCTCGGCGCGTGGATGGCGCGCTCGTCGCCGATGTCGTGCTCGACAGCCTCGATCTCGCCTCGCTTCCGCTGCCCGAGCGCAGCGTGACCGACGTGCGCGGGAGGGCAGCGGGCGACGTGCATGTGCGCGGGACGTGGCGGACGCCGGCGTATTCCGGACGGGCCGCGCTTCGCGGTGCTGGCCTCGCGCTCGTCTCAACCGGCATGCGCGTCACGGATGGCGTGGCCGACCTGCGCCTGGTGGGCGATACGCTGCGGCTCGACTCACTCGTCGCGCGCGCGCAGGGGACGCTGCGCGCGTCCGGCATCGTCGATCTCACGGACCGGTCGCACCCCATGGTGCGCATGGTGGCCGAGGGACGGAACCTGCGCGTGATGGATGCCACGCGTGGGCTCGTGGATGCGGATGGGGAGATCGAAGCTGTTGGCCCGCTCGACGCCATCCGCGTGACGGGGCGGGCCGAGATGCTGCACGGCTTCCTCGCACTCAAGCAGTTCAGCAAGAACCTACTGCGGATCAAGGCACCAGGTGAGCTGAGCTTCTTCACCGTCTTCGATGCGACGTCGCCCGCCAGCGACAGTGCTCGTCGCGCGACTGCGCTGGCGAAGAAGCGGCGCGTTGGTGTGATCGCCGATCTGTCGCTCGTGGTGGACCGTGGCAGCTACTACCGCAACCGTCCCGACGCGAACACCGAGTTCTACACGGGTGCCGGTGAGGAGGTGCGTGCCCACATCGACACACGGAGCAGCGACCAGTGGGCGGTGGGCTTCGTGCGCATCGGCGACGGGGTGGCCATCTTCCGCGCGAGCACGTTTGTACCGGCGCGCGGAACGCTGACCTTCTCCAGCTATACGGGTGGGCCCGGCCTCGTACAGCAGGTGGGCGAGCGTCCGGTATGGGAGCCGGGACGCGGCTTCGTGCCGGTGCAGCTGCTCACGGGCGGCACGTCCAAGGCGCCGTCAGTGGGTCTGGAGAGCGGATCGCTCTTCCCCATCCGCGGGCGCGAGCTGAACGGCTACCTCACCATCGGGCGGGCGCACACCTCGCTGCTCCAGCAATCCGGCTCGTCGTTGTCGGGGAGCGAGGCGTGGAGCGGTCAGCTCTCCGGCGAGACGGGGGCGCTCGCGCGCCGACAGCAGGCCGCCACCGCGCTCGGCGTCGTGTTGCACGACATCGGCACCGGGGCGACCAAGGAGTTCGGCCTCGACGCGTTCAGCGTTGCGCCGGCCGATGTGCCGACGGAGCTGGTGTTCGGCAAGACCGGCGGCCTGCGCGGCGCGATGATCGAGGGCGGACGGTACGTCACGACGAATCGGTACATCGCGGGGCAGGTTCGGCTCACGACGGGGATTCCCGGCGCGAGGCTCTCGCAGAAGTTCGGCGACACCTATCGCCTGGACGTCGGTCTCGAGCCGCGATACCTGTTCCGGAACCCCGAGGATCTCGGCATCACGCACCCGACCGTGCGCACCGGCGTGTTCGGCGCGTTCCTGACGAGGCTGTGGGATTGGTGAAAGCGGCGTTCGGCGCCTGGTATGGGTGAACGGTGAAGGGGGTGAACAGCCAAGCGGCACGTCAAGAAGAGGGCGGGCGCATGCAGCAAGGGCACACCGGACGAAGTCCGATGTGCCCTTTTTACTTGCCCGTTACCGACCACCGATAGCCGATAGCCGATAGCCGATGACCGATGACCGGTAACCGGTAACCGGTCGTTGCTTACCTACAAGCCGGCTCACCGTCGCCCGCCGTGGTCACGACCGTGTTCGTCGTGTTCACGCCGATGCCGCAGGTGAAGTTCGTGATCTGCGAGTGCGTGACCGTCGCGGCCCAGTAGCCGGCGCCGATCGAGATGTTCGGCGTGCTCACGCCCGTCGACGGCTTGAACTTGAGCTGCAGCGTGTC
>JBBQDE010000304.1:0-4086 GCA_038319425.1 Gemmatimonadales bacterium | reverse complement strand
ACGGACAGCACGGGCCGCCTGGTGTCGGGCGGAGTGCGGGCCGAAACACGGCAGGTGATGGAGAATATCCGGAGCGTGCTGCAGCGGGCTGGCTCGTCGCTCGATCGCGTCGTGAAGTGCACGGTCTTTCTCGCCGACATGAACGAATGGGGCGCGATGAACGAGGTGTACACGACCTTCTTCTCATTCGGACGCTTCCCCGCGCGAACGGCGGCGGGCGCGTCGGGACTGGCGTTGAACGGCCGAGTCGAGATCGAGTGCATCGCGCTCGATGGCATCGCACTGTAGGTCACCTGCACACCTGTTGAGCGACTGATGCTCGACCACGAGACGTTGGTGGCATTCGGCGCCACGAGTGATGCCACGCGCGCCGCGCGATTCTACGCCGACACGCTGGGCCTGCGCATCCGCTCCGACGACGCGTTCGCCCTCGTGCTCGAGGCGAACGACGTGGAGCTGCGGCTCCAGAAGGTCGAGTCGTTCACGCCGCAGCAGTTCACCGTGCTGGGATGGCACGTGACCGACATCGATGCGCGCGTCGCCGAGCTCACGACGCGCGGCGTGCGATTCGAGCGCTATGCGTGGCTGGAGCAGGATGCGCGCGGTGCGTGGCTCGCGCCAGGCGGCGCGCGCATCGCGTGGTTCAAGGATCCGGACGGCAACGTGCTGTCGCTCGCCCAGTACGCGGACGCCGTCAGCTCGCGCGCATCGCCCGGGTGAGCACCCGATCGAGCGCGTTCGCGAACGCCTGCTTCTCGCGCGGCCCGTAGGTGGCGTGTCCGCCCGTCTCCACTCCGGCACCGCGCAGCCCATCCATGAAGTTTCTCACCGACAGGCGCTCGCCGATGCTCACGGGCGTGTACTCCTCGCCGCGCGGGTCGATCACCACCACGCCCTTGGGCACCAGCAGCGCGGCGAGCGGGATGTCGGCGGTGACCGCGACGTCGCCCGCTTCCGAATGCTCCGCGATGTAGCGATCCGCCACGTCGGGCCCGCCGTCCACCCGCACTGCCGACAGCAGGGAATAGCCCAGTGGCAGCTGCACGCGCTGATTGGCCACAAGCACGGTCTCCAGCTTCAGTCGCTCGGAGGCGCGGAAGCACACTTCCTTCACGTCGCGCGGCGCGGCGTCAGCGTCGAGCCAGAGCTTCATGCGGGTGAGACGCAGGGGATGGATCGTTCGAGGCGCGTCTCGGAAGTTAACTGGCCCGCGGGCCCGTCCGGGACGTTGCCGTAGCGCCCGATCGCCAGTCCTTGGAGTGCCCCCAATAGGCCCCTGGCGTGGAGCCCGCATGAGCGAGTCCGAGATCAACTGGAACACCGAGCTCCGGAAAGTGGAGCGCGAGCTCGCCGGCCTTCCTCCGGAGCCGAGTGCGGATCAGGTGCGCGTGTGGCGCCTCGAGGATCAGCAGGAGGAGCGCCGTCGAGACGCCGTCAACGGCGCGGTGGGCGCCTGGACTCGCCTCTTCCTCGTCATCGCGCTCGCGGGCGGCCTGTACTTCTGGCCGTATGCCCGGGCCTGTGGGCCGGGGCTATACGGCTTCCTCGGTGCCGAGGCGGCGGTGATCGTCGGCGGCGCGTGGGTCGCCGTCTATTCGTGGAACCGCCGCGCCGCGCGCGCGCATTCGGCGGCGTTCGTGGTGCTGCTCGCGGGATTGGCGCTGCTGGCGATGGAGGTACTGCCGCGCGTCGGCTATGCGCGCCCCGATCCCGCCCGGTCGCCGCGCTGGGCGTGTCCGGCGTAAGGCTGCCCGGAAGCGGACTGCCGATGCGGATGCTATGATGCGGTGAGCCGACTCCACCGCACATGCCACCACGCCCGATCACTCGACTGCGCAAGCTCTGCCTCGCGCTTCCGGAAGCACACGAGGTGGAGGCGTGGGGCGAGCCCACGTTCCGCGTGCGCAACAAGCTGTTCGCCATGTTCGCCTCGGCGGAGAGCCATCATGGCGGCGGCCGTCCCGCAGTGTGGTGCAAGGCTGGTCCGGGCAATCAGGAGCTCATGGTCCGCGCTGCGCCGAAGCGCTTCTTCGTGCCGCCCTACGTTGGACCGAGCGGATGGGTCGGCGTGTTCCTCGACGGCGCAGCGCATTGGGCCGAGCTTGCCGAGCTGCTCGAGGATTCGTACCGGCTGACCGTGCCGAAGCGTCTCCTCGCGCAGCTGGCCGCGCCGTAGGTCAGCGGTTCAGGCGAGCGCCGGGAAACAGCACGCCAGCGGCGAGTCCCAGCACGTACAGCCAGCCGAACGCGCGGTTGTGCACGAGACACACGCGGTGGTACCAGAGCGGCCAGCCCACGTAGCCCGCCGGCGGTCCGGCCGGCGCGGGTGCCGACATCACGCGCACGGCGCGCAGCGCGCGCGGCGCGGCGATCACCACGACGAGCGCAAATGGCGTGAGCGCGCCGGCCATCACGCCGCCCACGATCACGACGTACATCCCCACCAGGGTGCCGCGATTCAACGCGCGCGCGCGGCGTTCGCCCAGCAGCACGGGCAGCGTGCGCTGGTGCTTGCTCTCGTCGAACCGCCGCTGGTCGATGTGCTTGCCGACGAGGATCGACATCACGCCGAGTCCGTACGGGATCGCCGCGACCAGCGCATCGCGCGACCAGTGCCCCGTGATCACGAAGTAGCCGCCGGCGATCATGAGCGGGCCCCACACGACGAAAGCGGCGATTTCGCCGAGGCCAAGCTCCTTGAGCGCGCGGGGCGCGGCGTCGTAGGCCCAGAGCAGCAGCGCGCCCGCGATCACGAGCGCCACGGCCGGCCATCCGCGCAGCCGCACGAAGTAGATGCCGATCCCCGCGGCGATCACCGCCAGCACGAGCAGGCCGCGCACGAGGAGGCGCGAGCTCACGGCGCCGCTGAGCAGCGGGTGCACCGTGTAGCGGCGGCGCGGCGAATCGTCGGTGTCGTGGCCGCGCTTCGCGCCGAAGTAGTCGTTGGACAGGTTGCTGATCGCGTGCAGCACGACGTACGCGAGCACGACGAGAAGGAACGGAACGAGCGCGAAGCGCCGATCCGTGGCGGCGAGCAGTCCGGCCAGCAGCGCGGCCTGGAACGAGATGACGAGGATCACGCTGCGCGCCGCGTACAGAAAGCGCGCAATCGGATCGAGGTCGCGCAGCTCTTCCGCGAGCGGCGGATAGAAGCCCGTGAACGCCCGCGCCCATTCCCGCGGGCCGCGCCCGGCCGCGCGGCGACCCGGTGGGACGGCGGCGGGCGGCGGAGTGGTGAACGCGTCGGTCATGGCGTCTGCAAAGTGATTGACATCGGTGCGGCGCGCCGCATCGGGTAGTGGTGAAAGATACGCCGGCACGCGATACTACGCCGGACCACCGCAGATGTCCGCCCGGAGGTGTCGATGCAGGAACCCGTGAGCTCGGCGTTGTCGTCGTGGGAGAGCTACTACGTCATCGTCGCCTGCCCGATCCGCCGCGCTGGGTGAGGGAACGGCGACATCCATGCCGGCGGTCGTGCCCAGTTCACCGGTCGCTCGTCCAGAGGAGTAGCGTCCCTCTGGAGACCAGCCATGAACAAGCTCATTGGATTCGTCGGTGCCACCGTCGGCAGCTACGCGGGGTGGGCGCTCGGAGCGCGTATCGGCATGGTCACTGCGTTCATGTTGAGCATGGTGGGCACGGGCGTCGGCATTTACGTGGGCCGGCGCGTCGTCGCCGACATGCTGAACTAGCGTATTCCCGCACGACGCCGTCTTCCGTGATCGGGGCCGTGCCGTGACACTCGATCGCTCTACGCCGCCATCACCCGCGCCCGCGCTGAAAACCGCGCGCCTGATCCTCCGGGCCTGGACTCCCGGTGATGCTCCGGCATTGAAGGCCGCGATCGACATGAGTCGTCCGGAGCTCGCCCGATTCACCCCGTGGGTGCTCGACGACTCCGATTCCGTCGATGCGTTGCGCGAGAAGCTGGCGCGCTTCGCCGAGCGCTTCCGCTCCGGCACGGAATGGCGCTATGCGATCGCCACGCAACTCGCCCCCACGCTGCCGATCGGCGAGTGCGGGCTCTACCCGCGCGTCGGGCCCTCGGCACTCGAGATCGGCTACTGGCTCGCGACGTCGGCG
>JBBQDE010000303.1:0-4098 GCA_038319425.1 Gemmatimonadales bacterium | reverse complement strand
GCTCGGGCTGATGATCACCATGGTCACGAAGAACAGCCCCGCTGAGCGGGCCGGCCTCGAGGAAGGCAATCGCGTTCAGGCCATCAACAGCGTGAACCTCCGCGCGAACGCGGCTGACATCGAGGACTCCGAGCTGTCCGGCTCGCTCTCGCGCCGGCTCACGCGCGAGCTGTCGAAGGCCAAGCCGGGCGACGAGGTTGAGCTCCGCGTGTACAAGGAGGGGCGCACCCAGGCGGTCCGCGTGAAGACGGTGGACTCCGACTCGCTGTTCCGGCGCCGCGAGACCATTCGCCTCACCCAGGCCGACGCCGACGAGCGGCCCACCCTCGGCGTCAGTATCCAGAGCGGTGGCAGCCGGCGCGACACCCTCGGCGTGCTGATCGTGGCGGTCGGGGATTCCACGCCCGCCGAACGGGCCGGACTCGAGGAGGGCAACCGCATCGCGGCCATCAACGGCGTGAGCCTGCGGGTGGCCCGGGAAGACGCGGGCGACGGATACGTCAGCAGCGCGAAGGCGCAGCGCCTCCAGCGCGAGATCGCGCAGCTCAAGCCCGGCAATGACGCGACCCTTCGCATCTACTCGAACGGCCAGTTCCGCGACGTTCGCGTGAAGGTCGCGCGCGCCGCCGACCTGCCGAAGCGCAGCCACACGTTTTTCGGCGGGATGGGCGGGATGGCCCCGATGCCGCCCATGCCGGCGATGCCGCCCATGCCACCGATGCCGGCCATGCCACGCGTTCGCGGCTGGCCGATGGAGTCGGTCCACATGGAGCTCGGTCCGGCGATCGAGGAAGGGCTACACGAGGCGGGGATGCAGATCGAGCACCTGCGTCCCCAGCTCGATCGAGTGCTGCGAGACCTGCCGGCCGCGCTCGAGAGCATCCGCGTGCCGAACATCACGGTAGACGTACGGGCGCCGAGGGTGTCGACGGTGGTGATGTGAAGGTGAGAGAAAAAAAGTGAAAGGGTGATGGAGGAATGACGAGGGGCGCACCGCACTCAGTTCGGTGTGCCCTTCGCTTCTCCTTTTTCACCTTGTCACCTTGTCACCTTCTCAGAACTCGATCTGCGCCCCGAGCTCCACCACGCGATTCGGCGGGATCTGGAAGAACTCGGTGGCCGAGCGCGCATTGCGCGACATCAGCGCAAACAGCCGCTTGCGCCAGCGCGACATCTTGGCGCGGTCGCTGAGCACGAGTCGCTCGCGACCGAGGAAGTAGGACGTGTCCATCGGCGGGATGGCGACGCCGCGCGACGCCGCCTCGGCGAGGACGTTTGGAATGTTCGGCGACTGCATGAAGCCATAGTTCGCCACCACGCGGAAGAACCCCTGACCCATCGCCTCGAAGGTCAGGTGATGATCGGCGCTCACTTCAGGAATGCCGCGCGTCTGGACGCTGAGCAGCACGACGGTCTCGTGCAGCACCTTGTTGTGCTTCAGGTGATGCAGCAGCACCACCGGCACGCCCTCCGGCGTGGACGTCATGAACACGGCGGTGCCGCGAACGCGTACCGGCGGATTGCGTTCGATGCTCGTGAGGAACGTGTTCAGCGGCAGCGCGTTCGCCGCCTGGATGTTGCCGAGCTCGGTACGACCGCGCTTCCACGTGCTCATCAGGATGTAGACGCCGGCCGCCATTGCCAGCGGCACCCAGCCGCCATGTTCGATCTTGACGACGTTCGCGACCAGGAACGACAAGTCGATCAGGAGAAAGGCGGCGGTGAGGAGGACGACGTGCGTCTTCGACCAGTTCCATCGCATGCGAGCCACGACGGCGAACAGCAGCGAGGTGATGGCCATCGTGCCGGTGACAGCGATCCCGTACGCCGCACTCAGCGCACTGGAATTTCCGAACCCGATCACGAGGATGAGGCAGCCCACCATCAGGGCCTTGTTCACCTCCGGGATGTAGATCTGTCCCGCCTCGTGCTTCGAGGTATGGATGATCTGCATCCGGGGCGAGTACCCGAGCTGGATGCTCTGCTGTGTGAGCGAGAACGCACCTGAGATCAGCGCCTGCGACGCGACGATGGCGGCGGCGGTCGCGATCACGAGCAGCGGCCACTGGAACGCGGTTGGCGCGAGCAGATAGAACGGATTGGTCGCCGCCCTCGGGTCGCGGAGGAGAAGCGCGCCCTGGCCGAAATAATTGAGGAGCAGGGCGGGCAGCGCGACGCCGAACCACGCGATGCGAATCGGTCGCTTACCGAAGTGACCCATGTCGGCGTAAAGCGCCTCGCCGCCGGTGACGCACAGGACGACGGCGCCGAGGGTCAGGAAGCCAGCCATCCCGTGGTCGAGGAAGAAACGCACCGCGTGCCAGGGATTCGCCGCCGCCAGCACCTCGGGGTTGAGGGCGATGGACCGCACGCCGAGCACCCCGATCGTGATGAACCAGATCATCATCGTGGGGCCGAACGCCGTGCCCACGCGCGCCGTCCCGTACCGCTGGACCATGAACAGTCCGAACAGGATGATCAGCGTGATGGGCACCACGATTCGCGCGAGACCCGGTGTTCCCACCTCCAGCCCCTCCACCGCGCCGAGCACGGAGATGGCCGGCGTGATGACTCCGTCGCCGTAGAGCAGCGCGGCGCCGAATATTCCGAGCGCGATGAGCGCCAGTCGGCGTCGCTTGTCATCGGCACGCCGACGCTGCTGCAGGAGAAGGGCGAGCAGGGCGAGAATGCCTCCTTCGCCCCGATTGTCTGCTCGGAGAATGAAGACGATGTACTTCACGCTGACCACGAGGATCAGCGACCAGAGGATCAGGGAGAGTACGCCCAGGACGCTGTTCGTCGTGGGGAGGATGCCGTACTCCGTCTTGAAGCACTCACGCAGCGCGTACAGGGGGCTCGTGCCGATGTCACCGTACACGACGCCGAGCGCGGTGACGGTGAGCACCGCCAGCCGCTTGCCTTTCGCGCGAACTGGCGTGTACGGCTCAACGGGAAAGCTTCCAGTCTCGTGCGGCGACATCTCGGCTTGGTGGGTGGCGGACGACGGCGCCCGGCCAACGGCGCGGGCCGAAGACGCATGCGCCCTCGGCCCGCCTGAACATACGTACTCGTCGCCAATCCGGCAGGCGACCCTCAGCGCGGAATGGCGTCGATCTCCTTCGCGGCGCGGTCCAGGATATCCACGATCTGCCGGAGCAGCGCGGGATTCTGCACCGCATCGGATGCGCGCGAGTAGGTCGCCTTGCCGACCTTCCGGAAAGCGCCGTGCACCTCCGTCATCGGCTCGTCGAGGAAATGCCCCATCAGCTTGCTGATGCGCTCGAAGATCGAATCCACCGTGTCCTGGTTCTCCGCCAGGTGCGCTCGGCCGGCATCGGTGATCTCGTAGGTCTTCTTGCCCTCGGGCCCGGGCACGATGCGGGCGTATCCCAGGTCTTCGAGGAGCTGGAGCGTGGGATAGACCACCCCAGGGCTCGGGGCGTAGGTGCCGGCGAAGCGCTCTTCCAGGGCCTTGATGATCTCGTAGCCGTGGCGTGGCTTTTCCTCGAGCAGGCGGAGGACGACGTAGCGCAGGTCGCCCTGCTCGAACATCCGTCCGCCGTGCCACCGGCCTCGGGGTCGTCCCTCCGCGCCGAACAGCCCGCTCATTAAGCTTGCGTCCCATCCCCACTTGGCCCGGTGGCCGTGGGGCCGACAGCGTCCGTCGTTGAACATGGCAGCCTCCGCCGCGTCGCGGCGAGAATCGTGTAGTTCAAGATATATCGTACGATATAACTTTGTCCAGAGCGTGATGTTTGGCTTCGTGAGGCGGGGCGCACGCGACGGCGGGATCAAGGGGTCAGACCCTTTGATCCCAGAGCCAACACCCCGATTCCGAATTCCCGCCGCACGGCCGTTCGCTCGCTAGCGAGCTCGCCACTCCCCGGGCACATCGCTTGCCCTAGGAGAGCCCATCAGGGCACGTCAACTTCTTCTTCAGAGGTATATCCACATGGCGGACGATCTCGGCACGGATGGCTTGGGAAACCAGGTCAAGGGCGCAGCCAAGGAAGTCGCGGGCAAGGTGCAGAAGAACGTCGGCGATCTGACCGACAACCACAGCCAGGAGCTCAAGGGCAAGGCCCGTGAGCTCGAAGG
>JBBQDE010000302.1:0-4116 GCA_038319425.1 Gemmatimonadales bacterium | reverse complement strand
TGCCCGAACACCGTATACCCGGCGTCGAGGTGCGGTTGCGGCGAGTGCGTGACGAAGAACTGGCTACCGCCGGTGTTGGGGCCGGACAGCGCCATTCCGACGGTACCCCGAAGATACCGCCGACGATTCAGCTCATCGCGTATCGCGTAGCCGGGACCGCCGTTGCCATCCCCGCGCGGATCGCCGCCCTGGACGACGAAGTTCGGCACGATACGGTGAAAGCGCTGTCCGTCGAAGTAGCCCCGTCGGGCGAGCGTGATGAAGTTGTAGACGGTGAGCGGGGCGTCGGTGGAGCGCAGCGCTAGCTCGAGAGTGCCGCGCTCGGTCTCGATGCGGGCGACGGGTGGATGGTCGCTCCAGGCCTCGCGCACGCGCGCGACGTACCAGTCGAGCGGGCGCGCCTCACTCGTGCTGTCCCGCCACGCGCCGAAGCGCGCGATGCGCGCCGCGGCGATGCGCTCGAGCGGGTCCGTGGGGCGAGGCAGCGCCGCGAGACGGCGGGCCGTGCCGTCCGCGACGCTGCCCCTGCTCCGGCTCAGCGCGGAATCGGTGAGCTGCCAGAAGGCCAGTCGTGCATCGTTGTCGATATCGCGCCGCGATATCTCGTAGGAATCGAGCGCGGCGAGGAGATCATCCTCCGATGCGCCGTTGGCCAGACCGCCGAGCGCTGCGGTGCGCACGCCGACGTCGGGCTCGAACAACGCGGCGCGCAGCGCGGCGCGGGCGCGCGGACGGACACTCGCGCTTTCGGCGAGCGTCGCAAACGCACTCGCGCCGACAGCGAGTACGCGGCCCTCCTTCTCACCACGCCACGCCGTCAGTCGCTCGAATGCGGCCGATGCCTCACCTCGCGCATCGAGCTCGAGCGCGGCAGCGCGGCGCTGCCACTCGCCGCTTCTTCTCCACGCCACGGCACCGCCGGCAACGATGCCTCGCTTAGCCGCAGCGTCGGCCACCGTGTGTTGGGTTACGAATGCGGTGTCCGCCGCGAATGCATCGGCCCAGACCGCGGCCGAGGAGTCGAGCACCAGGTCGAGCGACTGGGCCGCGGTGAGACGCACGGACGCATCGCGGTCGCGCAGCGCGGCGAGCACCGCCGCGGACGCGACACGCCCGTAACTCGCGAGGGCGCGGACGGCGTTCACGCGCACGCGTGGCTCGACATCCGCCACGAGTGCGGCGAGCGCGACGCGGGCGCGCTCGCCCAGCGAATCGCCGGCCATTGAGCGAGCAAGCCCGCGTGCCACCTGTTCCCGCACGGCACCGGCCGGCGACGATGCCGCCTGCAGGAGGCTGCGAACGCCGGCGGCGCTGCGGCCGCGCGCCAGCACATACGCGGCACGCCAGGCGACGGCGCTGTCCGCACTGGCCACATCGGGGATGACCGCCTCAGCGGGCACCGGACGCAAGCGCGCCATGGCGAGCAGCACCGCACCGCGTCGCGATCCGCCGAACGACCCGTCGCGCAGCACGCTCACCAGCTCCGGGCGCCCTCGGTCTCCGAGCTCGCCGAGAAGCCAAGCCCCTTCCGTCGCCACGCCGGGACTCGCGCGAAGCGCCGCCGCGCCGAGCATCACCGCGCCGGAATCCTTGAGCAGTCCGAGCGCGAACAGCGCGGTCGCCGCGACGCCGGTATCGGGATCTGCCGCGAGGACGCGAAGCCGCGGCAGGTGGGTGCGGGCGCCGATGCGGGCCGCGGCGAGCGCGGCGGCCGCGCGATCGCTCGCGTCGTCACCGTCGAGCATCGAGTCGAGGAAGGCCGGCTCGTCGCGGCGGGTATCCTCGAGGCGGAGCAGGCGTGCCCGTCGCGCGAGCTGGGCGTCCGCCGGCTGTCGCGCCACCGGGGCGACGCACCCACCGACCGCGAGCAGGCTACAGCACAGCTTCCAGCGCATTCCGAAATTCCGCCGGGATGGCGCTGAGGCGCCCGTCCCGATCGATCGAGACGAGGGCGGTGTGGGCGGTGGCGAGCCGCACGCCTGACTCGGCATGAGTGATGAGATAGTCGAAGGTGACGGCGCGCGAACGCACACCGGTGAGCGTCGTCTCTACCCGCACCAGATCGTCGAACTTCGCGGGTGCCAGGTAGCGGACCTTCGCCTCGGCGACGGCGAGGCCGGTCCCCTCGTGCTCCAGCGTGGCATAGCTCCGGCCGAGGGCGCGAAGGAACTCGACCCGTCCGACTTCGCACCAGACGAGATAGTTCGCGTAGTACACCACTCCCATGCGATCCGTTTCGGCGTAGCGGACGCGCAGCTCGATCGAATGCGAATGCGGCATCAGGGGGAGCGACGGGAGAGTACGCGCATCGCGCGCGAAGTTGACGGCGCGCGCGCGGTTTGTAAAGCCCGCGCATGGTGTGTAGACTCCCGCCATGCTCGCCGCACCCTGCTATGTGATCTCCGACGTCCACCTCGGCCATGCGTCCGCCGACGTCGAGCGTTCGCTGCTCTCGTTCCTGCGCGCGCTGCCCGGTCGCGCCGGCTCGCTGCTGATCAACGGCGATCTGTTCGAGTTCTGGTTCGAATGGCGCACCGTGGTGCCGAGGAGCGGAGTGCGCGTGCTCGCGGCCCTGATGGATCTCCGCGATGCCGGCATCCCGATGACGATGGTGGCGGGCAACCACGATTGCTGGGGCGGCGACGTGCTCCGTGACGCGGGCGTGCGCTTTCAGACGGGCCCGTGGGAGGGATCGCTGGGCGATTGGCGCGCACGCGTGGAGCACGGCGACGGCCTGCGCGAGAAGGAGGATCGAGGCTACCGCGTGCTCCGTCGAGTGCTGCGCAACCGCCTGGCGATCCGGGCGTATCGCCTGCTGCATCCCGACCTCGCGACGCGACTCGCGATGGGCAGCTCGCGGACGAGTCGCAGCTACCAGCCGCGAGACGAGGGACGCGGACTGCGCGCCGTCGCCGCGGCGCAGCTGTCGCAGCGCGCCGACCTCGAGCTGCTGGTCTACGGGCATTCCCACGTCGCGACGCTGGAGCGAACGGCGACCGGCGGCGTGTACGCCAACGCGGGCAGCTGGCTCGACGCACCGACCTACCTGCTCGCCACGCCCGATCGCATCGCCCTTCGCGAATGGCGCGGCTCAGCCGAAAGTCCGGATCTCCACGCGCTCGATCGTATCGCCGAAAAAGCGCTGCCCTAGCTTCAGGAACTGCTGCTGGTCGTCCGACGCGATGAAGCGATAGGTGCCTTCGCCCGATTCGGCAGCGAGTGAATGCTCGGCGAGCATTCGCCTGGTATCGACCGCGGTCTCTTCCGCGCTGTCGATCAGCCGGACGGTGCGGCCGACGATCTCGCCGATCAGCGGCTTGAGGAGCGGGTAGTGCGTGCACCCAAGGACGAGCGTGTCGACCTCGTCGTGCATGAAGGGCGCGAGATACTCGCGCGCCACCGACCACGTCGCTTCGTGATCGGTCCATCCCTCCTCGACGAGGGGCACGAAGAGCGGACAGGCGCGTGCGATGACCTGCGCATCGGGCGACTCGGCCTCGATCGCGCGCACGTACGCGCCGGACGTGATGGTGCCGGCGGTGGCGATCACCCCGATGCGACCGGAGCGCGACGCGCGGACCGCCGCGCGCGCGCCGGGCTCCACGACGCCGATCACGGGCACATCGAGCTCCGCCTTGAGCATCGGGAGCGCATGGGCCGTCGCCGTGTTGCATGCGACGACGATGGCCTTCACCCCCTGCTCGAGCAGATACGCCGCGATCTCGTGGCTATACCGCCGCACCGTGTCCGGCGACTTCGGTCCGTACGGCACCCGCGCCGTGTCTCCGAAATACACGAGGTTCTCGGCGGGCAGCTGCCGCATGATGGCGTGCGCCACCGTGAGCCCTCCCAATCCAGAGTCGAACACGCCGATGGGCGCGCTCCGGTCGGTGCTGGCGCTCACCAGGACAACCGCGCGGCGACGACGGCGCCGCGACCGGTTTTCCGGAAGCTGATCTGGGACGGCAGATCCCACAGGTGCGCACCGACGTACGCGTCGGCGGCAGCGAAAAGGTGATTCGCGATGATGAACGCGACCCAGTCCTCGACGTGGCCCTTTCGCACGTTCACGAGCTCGTCGGTATACGGTGAAGGGGCCTTGATCGCGGCACCCGT